>JAGQRJ010000352.1 GCA_020425635.1 Planctomycetota bacterium
CCCAGGGGCCCGAGCCAGTCCGCGGCGAAGAAGCAGTCAGGGCCTGCGCTCGCTCCGTCCGCGCCCTCGAGCTTCGCCAGCACGAACGCGCCGTTCGACTCCAGGCTCAGCGCCTTGGGAGCTGCGCTCAGGTCCTGACTCGCCAAGACCTCGAACGCGTCGCCCAGGTCGTAGCTCCCCAGCTCGACCCGAGACCCTCGCAGGCGCAGCCCAAAGCGCTTCCCCTTCGCGCCTCGTCGCACGCGCAGCTCGAGGGTCGCCGTGGAGGGAAGCTCCAGACCCGACGCGAACCGCCACGCCCTGGGCTCGGAGGGGTCCAGGTCGGCCGCGCGGAGCGCGTGGCCCACGTTCAATTCGGCCCGCGCGGGGTCGTTGTCGAAGCCAAGCGCAGCGATCGAGTGGACCTCTTCGCCCGTGCCTTCGATCGGCCGATAGGTCCAATGCCATGGCCCATGCAGGGTCCACCCGTGGTCTGCGAACCACCCATACTCCTGGTGGGCGCTTCCCAGCAAGGAGATCGTGGCGGGCAGCTCGAGGGAGGCGGGAGCCTCGGGCTCGGGAGCTTCGGGCATGGGGGGCGCCGGCTCTGGGGGGGCCGGCTCGGGGGGCGCCGGCTCGGGCGAGCGCGCGGGTTCGGGGGCTGGGACGGCGTCGGTCCGACGCGAGTGCTGGGGCAAGAGGAACCCGACGAGGAGCCCGACGACCGCCACGCACGCGGCGACTACGGGCATCACGACCGACGGCGTGTGCTGTGGGGACCGAGCGCCGGCCTCCCCCCCGGACTTCGCCAGCGACGCCTCGGGCTGAACCCGCGTGGCGTCGTGGTGCTTGCAGCCCAGCACGGCGCACCCGCCGAACTCTTCGAAGCAGCCCTCGTGGTAGAGGGTCTCGCACGCCTCGCAGGCCACGAGCGCTCCGCCGTTGCGCAAGACGTCGTGGCACAGCGGACAGGATTGCTTTGGGCCGATCTGAGGGCGATTCACGTGCTCCATGCGCCGGCTCGAACCAAGCAGCACAGCCCCAACGTGAGTTGGGGCTGGCCGCGGAAGGAAGGAAGGAAGGATTGCCGGAGGAAGACGCGCCGAGTCGATTCGTTGGGAAGGAAGGAAGGAGGAAGGAAAGGAGCGATAGGCGCGTCCTCGCTTCTCGTTGATCACCTTCTAGCGAGGGCGATGCCAGTCGCTGGACACACTTAACTCCTGAATCGACGAACCCCGACCCGATCGTTTCAGCGAGTTGAGGGAAACGGGCTCAGCGAGGTGCGCACGTTGGGCGGGCTGCAGTACTCCTGCCTGCCCAGCTCGTCACACCCGCTCCAGACCGAAGGCCCAACGCTCAGCTGGCTCTCTGCGAAGGACCGCCGGTTGGCTCCCAGGTCATGGATCGGGCTTTCGCCCCAGTACTTACGCCGCCAGAACCCGCCGCGCCCGTTTCAGGGAGCGTCCCCTTCCCGGGTCCTGGTGCGCGATTCCGCCGGAATTCGGCCAACGCGGAAAGCGCCGCCTGCCTAACCCGATACACGATCGTGACGCGGGAGCTTGGCACTCGATCCGCTCAGGGCGGGGCGTGAGAGCGCAGGCGCGGCGAGATCCGCCGACGCCGCGGAGGAGAACCAAATGATTCAGAGACTCTTGGGGCCCGTGGCCCCCGTGGTGGTGGTGTGTTTGCTCGTGGGCTGCGGCGGCAACAAGTCGAGCCGCAAGAGCTCGACGGCGGGGGCCGTGACCAGCGGCGCTCAGGTCACCGCGGTCGCCCCCGGCGACGGACCCGACGTGGGGACCAACACGGTGCAGGTGTCCCTCGGCGGCTTCAGCGCGCCCTTCGCGGTCGGTCAGGACCAGGTCCTGTTCGGGACTGCGCCCCTGACCAGCGTGTCCGTGGTGAGCGCCGGCGTCCTGGAGGGCGTCGCCCCCGCGGGGAGCGGGAGCGTGGACGTGACCGTCGTCCAGGGCAACGAGTCGGCGACCCTGCCCGCCGGCTACACCTACCACGCGGCCGAGATCGTGGCCGTCGACCCGCCCCAGGGCCCTCCCGGGACCGTGGTCGAGCTGACCGTGGCCTACTTCGCCAGCGACTTCACCCAGAGCTTGCCTGAAGTCCGTGTGGGCGGGACGCTCGTGAGCGCCACTGCGCTCGCGTCGGATCGCCTGGAGTGCACCGTCCCCGCGGGCGCCGGCGCGGTCGACGTCGTCGTCAGCGCCGCGGCACCGGCCCAGCAAGCCACGCTCAGCGCCGGCTTCACCTACGCCGGCAGCGCCGCCGCGGAGCTCGTCCCTGGCCCGAACAACCCCGGCCAGCGCAACGCCCAGGCGCCCAGCGCCGGCCTGGTCCTGGCCCAGGCGCGCTTGCGCGCCTACGTTCCGCTGACCATCAGCGAGCTGGCCGTGCGCGCCGAGGGCTCCCTCGACGAGTCGGTCGGCGCGGGCGACCTCGTGCTCTACCTCGACACCAACGGCGACGGCCTGCTCCAGACCACCGACGTCCAGCTCGGCGCCGGGGCGGCCTTCCCCACGAACAACGGTCGCGTGACCTTCAGCGGGCTGAACCTGCTGCTCGCCGCGGGGCAGGACCTGGACCTGCTCGTGGTCGGTGAGCTGGTCGGGGCGGCCGAGGTCGGGCGGACCATGGTCGTGCGTCTGCTCGGCCGCGACGTGGTCGCCAGCGCGCCCGTGGCCGGCGCGGTCCAGGGCGTCGAGCTGCGCGTGGTCAACGCCGACCCGCCTCGGCAGTTGACCGTCAGCGGCCCCACCGCCGCGACCCTCGTGGCGGCGCCCGCCGACGGCGTCGACGTCCCGGCCTTCAGCGCCCAGCTCTCGACGACCGCCGCGCCCGTGGAGTGTCACGGGGTGACCTTGCGCGCGGTCGGCAGCGCCGACGCGGTGCGCGACGTGCGCTCGGTGACCCTCCTGATCGACACCAACGGCGACGGCCAGCGCGACGCGGGCGACACCGTGCTCGGCACCCGGCCGATCGAGGAGCGCGACGGCACGGTCAGCTTCCCGGTCAACGGGCTGCGCCTGGCCAGCACCCTGAGCACGATCGACCTGCTCGCCGTGGCCAGCTTCCGCGGCACCGCCGCCACGGGAGCGACCTTCCAGCTCCAACTCGACGACGCCCGGAGCGTGGTCGCCCACACCTACAGCGGCTTCGGCGGGTGCCAGATCAACACCCCCGCCCAGCCGATCCTGGGCCCGCAGCTCGGACTGCAGGCAGCCAGCGCGCTCGGTCTGCGCGCGCTGGCCCAGGCCCCGCAGCTCGCGGCGCCCCAGGCCGAGGTCGTGGGGCTGCGCCTCGAGGCTCAAGCCGGCGCGAGCGGCGCGGCCACGGTGACCGCGCTCACGATCACCTCGCGCGGCTCCCTCGACGACGTCGCTGGGATCGCGGGGGTCACCCTCTACCGCGACCAAAACGACGACGGCGTGCTCGACGCCGGGGACCCGGCGCTGACCTCGAGCGCTCAGTTCACCGTCGACGACGGCGCGCTGACCCTGACCTTCAGCACCCCCCGGCAGCTCGCCGCCGCGGCCCGCGAGACCTGGCTGGTGGGCGTCGAGCTCGCCGCCGGCGCGACCTCGGGTGGATCGTTCTGCCTCGGGGTCGACCCCAGCGCGGCCGCCGCCAGCGTGCCCGTGCACGGCGACGCGCAGAGCGGAGGCCTCGTGCTCGTGAGCAGCGACCGCCTGGCCTTCGTCCAGCCGGGCGCGGCCGAGGGCAAGGACGCTTACCTGCGCGGGGAGGGCCTCTACCTCAACGACAACTTCGGCCACACCGGGTCGCTGGCGGTGGGCGACCGCCCCAGCGGGCAGCTCGGTGAGCGCCTGAGCTATGTGGAGTTCCCGCTGCCGACCCTCGCCGCGGGCGCCGCCCCCACGCGCGCCTACGCCGCCTTCTACCTGCTGAGCACCGGCGGAATGGTCGCTCCCGCGATCGACGTGCAGGCGTTCCAGGTGATCCCCTCGGGCGCGCGCACCCCGTGGTGCGAAGGCACCGGCGGGATCGACGACTCGGGCGACGGGATCTGCTACGACGGCACGCTCCAGGGCATGAACCGCCCCGACCTGACGCAGCCCGACGTGAACCCCACCGTGCTCAGCGAGCAGTCGATCGCGGTCGGCAGCCAGGGGCGCTGGGTGCTGTTCGACGTGACCGCGGCGGTCCAGGGCTGGTATGCCGGCACGCCCAACCACGGCCTGCGCCTGCGCGACAAGCTGCTCAGCAACACCGAGGGGTATCTGAGCTTCGCCTCCTCGGAGTGGGGCGTCGCCTCCCAGCACCCGATCCTGATCGTCGAGCACTAGTCCTCCCGAAGCCGACGGGGGCGCGCGGTGGGGTGGGTGTCTCTCTACCTCCCTGCCGCGCCCGGCCTTGGGTCGGTCACGAGACCGAGGGGGCGTTTGTCTGTGGGGCTGCGCCTGGTGCGGGGGTCACTTCTCCTGCGCCAGGCGCAGCGTGAGCGCGTTGAGGGCGGTGGCGTAGACGCGCCCGCCCGCGAGGCACCACTCCCCGGCCGGGTCCCAGGAGCCGTCGGCGCAGCCGCCCGCGCGCTGGTGCGGCGCCAGGGCCGCGGTCAGCGTGTCGCGCCACTTCGCCCAGGTCGGCCCCCCGAGCTCACGCGCAGCTTCGGTCCCGTAATACCAGTAGTAGAAGTTGCGGCGGCGCGGGTCGTCCCAGCTGGGCAGGTTCGCGACGAGTTGTTTGGCGCCCGGGGCGATCCCTTCGGCCTGGAGCGTGTCGCCCGTGCGAATCCGGGAGGCCAGGCTCACGGCGGTCATGGTCGGCAGGCTCTCGAACTTGCCGTCGTTTTGCGCCAGGTAGGACGAGCCGCCTCCGGGGGACTCGTAGCCTACGGTGCCCGCCTTGTCGGTGGCGCGGAGGAACCAGGTCCGCGCCCCCGCCAGGGCCTCGTCGGGGATCCGGATTCCGGCCGCGCGGCCGGCGAGGAGCGCGTGGACCATGAACCCGGTGACGGAGGTGTCGTTGCGACCCCGGCGGATCCCGTATTTCCAGCCCAGCCCGGGGTTCTGCGACGCCACCACGAAGTCGATCGCCGACTCTGCGCTCGCGCGCAGCGCGGCGTCGCCTGCTCCGTAGAGCTCACACAGCGCCTGGGCGGCCAGGGCGTGGTTGTAGACCGACTCCCCGTGCCCGCCCTCGAAGCCCAGCGAGCCGTCGGCGAGCTGCTGCTTCTGCAGCCACTGCACCGCGCGGCGGACGTTGCTCGAGTAGACCCCCGCGCTGGAGGTGTGCCCCCCGCGGGCGAACGCGAGCAGCGCGAGGCCGGTGAGCCCCACGTCGTAGCGGGCGTCTCCCCGCTCCTGGCCCTCGCCGCGGCAGCGCTCGAGCCCGCGCCCCCGACCGCACCCAGCCTGCCAGCCGTCGCTGCTCCAGCGGCCGTCGCGGCTCTGGTGCTCGGCGAGCCAGGTCAGCGCGCGCGCCAGGGGGGTGTCTGCGACGGGGGCCGGAGCCGGGTCCGCGGACGCTGGCGTCTCTGCGGTCAGGCCCTCGGGCCGGAGCGCGAGCTTCCCCGCCGACCAGCTCAGGTCGACCCGGGGCAAGGCCGCGGACGCGTCGGCCCCAGACTCGAGCGCCGCGAACACGGTCACGTGCGGTTCGTCGCCGGCGAAGACCACGCTCAGGCGCTCGCCCACGAGTCGCACGTTGTGGCCCTCGCGCTGCACACCCACGAGCTGCGGCTGCGCGGCGCTGACCGTCAAGCGTCCCCGCTCGAGCTTGGCCTCTGCGACGGTGCAGTGCACCTTCACCGGGCCGTCGGGCGGCGCGAGGGTGACCTGGTCCTCGAACAGGAGCACGCCACGCTGGCGGCGCGCCGTCCGCGAGCTGAGCGTCCAGCTCCCCAGGCGCACGCTCACGTCGAGGAGTCGCAGCTCGCCGTTGCCGAGCAGCCGCACCGTGCCCGCGTTGAGGTCCAGGCCCTCGTCGGGCGCTTGCGCCAGGGCGGGCGCGCAGAGCGCGCTCGCGCATAGGGTCAGGGCGAACTTGGGCAGCATGGGACGACCTCCGGCCCGGACCCTACCAAAGTGCCGCGCAGCGAGACGGGCGCGCTAGGTCGGGGCCGCGCCGCGCAGGGGAGGGTCCCGGGGGGGCGGGAGATGCTCGTAGAGGTCGGCGACGAGGTCCTCGCGCAGCGCGCGCCGGGACGGATCGTCCCACAGGTTGTGCCACTGCCGCGGATCCTCGCGGCAGTCGTAGAGCTCGCCCTCTCCTCCGGCGTAACGCGGGATCTGGCTGCCGCGGCCCCAGACCGACCAGTGCACGGGGAAGCGAGACGCGCTGCCTGGCTGGCTGCGCTCGTAGACCGTGCACAGGAGGCCGTCGCGGTAGACGGTCCGCAGGTGCATGCCGACCTGGGCGAACTGGCTGTCGAAGGTCGTGATCACCCGGGCCCTCGTCTCGGCGGGGTCGGTGGGCAAGGGCTCGCCCTGGGTGCCGGGGTCGGGAACGACGCCGGCCGCGCGGCAGAAGCTCGGGGCCAGGTCGACGTGGCCCACGGGGGTCGTGATCTCGGCGGGCGGGATCCCCGCGACGGGCGCGGGTCGCCAGATCAGGGGCACCCGCAGCAGCGACTCGACGTGGTACGGGCCCTTGAACAGCAGCCCGAAGTCGCCCTGCAGCTCGCCGTGATCGGAGGTGTAGAACACGTCGGTCAGCGCGTCGACGCCTTGTGTGCGAAGCCAGGCGAACACCTGCCCGCAGGCGTCGTCGATCAGCTCGTTCTCGACGTGGATCATGGCGTTGACCTCGCGCACCTGGTCGGGACTCAGCCGCGCAGGGACGAAGCCGATCGGGCCGCCTTCGGGGTTGCGGAAGCGACCCTGATACCAGTCGAGCCAGTGCCGAGGTCGGCCCGCGAGGATCGCCTCGGCCCGCTCCGGGGAGCTCGGGTAGCCGTCGGGGAGCGGCACGTCGCGCCAGTCGAGCCGGGCGCGCACCTCCTCCAGGGGCGGGTCGAAGGGGTGGTGCGGGTCGGGGAAGCTCATCCAGCAGAACCAGGGCTCACTGACCGGCACGCTGCCCAGCCAAGCCAGGGTGCGGTCGGCCACCCACTGGGTGTGGTAGTACGCCGCGGGGATCGGGTTGTGCGCGACCTCGGGCGCGGCGGTGTCGCCGCCTCCGCGGCCGGTGAGCACCGCGCCGAACCCCGCGACGTGCTCGGGGTGCTGCTCCCAGAGCCAGGCGCTGTAGTGCTGGCCGCTCACCGGGCCGTGGGTCGAGAGCTCCAGGTGGTCGAAGCCGCGCCAAGGCCCGGAGTCGCCCTCGGCCGCGCAGCGGTTCTCGAAGAAGGAGAGGGTCGGGTCGAGGTGGGGCTCGAAGTGCGCCTTGCCGATCAGCGCCGTCCGGTAGCCGGCCTGCGAGCGGAGCAGACGCGCCACCGAGGGCGCCTGCTCGGGCAGGGGCACCCCGTTGGCGAGCACGCCGTGGGTCAGCGGGTGTTGCCCGGTGAGCATGCTCGCGCGCGAGGGCATGCACACCGTGTTGTGCACGTGCGCGCGGCGGTAGTTGATCCCCTCCGCCGCCAAGGCGTCGAGGTTCGGGGTCCGCGCCACGCGGCCTCCGTTGACGCCCAGCGCGTCGTAGCGCTGCTGATCGACGGTGATGAACAGCACGTTGCGCCGAGGCCCCGCCCCGCGCCGCTGCGCCCCCGCCAGCCGCTCGGCCGCGGCGTCGGCGATGCGGCGCTCGCGCGCGGTCGCGCGTCCGAGGAGCTTCGCGAGGCGGCGCTTGGCCGCGGCCTCTCCGCGCCGGGCCTGATACAGCGCGCGGAAGATCCGCGCGAGGGTCGCGCCGTCTGGCTGCATGAGGCTCACGGGTGGCCGACCGGCGCCGTGGGGTCCGCGAGCGGGGCGAACTCGAGCAGTGGGGCGACCGCCGCGCGGGCGGCCTCGAGGCGCTCCTCCGGGGGGCCCTCCACGAGGCGCCAGGGGACGCCGGAGGCCTCGAGGGCCTCGACGAACCACGCGTGCATGGCGGCGCGGAAGGCCTCGCTCTCGCGGGTGCCGTCCTGGACGAAGCCGAAGTCGGGGGCGGTGAGCAGGTAAAGCGCGGGAGCGCGGCGGGCGGCGAAGCGGGCGACCGGCGCGTGCGGGCGCCCGAGGTAGCGGCGAGCCCACACCGCCGTGGCGAGGGGGTCGGTGTCGCAGACCAGCGCGCGGTTGGCGCGGCGGGCGAGGGCGTCCTCGAGGGAGGCCTGAGCGCGGGCTATGTGCAGGAACTCGTCGGGGGTCCAGCGCTCGGGGTCGGGGCCGCTGGCGCGGCCCTCCCAGTAGGCGCGGCCGTATTCGGGGACCCACGGGGTCTCGAGGGCCTGGGCCAGCGCGCGGGCGAGGGTCGTGGTGCCGCTCGACTCGACGCCGAGGACGACCACCCGGCGGGCGAAGTGGGCCTTGGCGGGGCCGCTGAGCAGCGGCCAGTGGGCGGCGAGGTCCGCGCGGAGGGCCGTGCCGGAGATCGGGAAGGTCGCGCGCGGAGGATCGACGCCCACGTGCCGGGCGCCGAGGGCCGCGGCCCAGGCCTCGCCGTAGGCCTCGGAGGTGAAGGCCAGGTCGGGGCGCCGACCGCCGAGCAGCTCGAGGGTGCGCGCGGCCCAGGGCTCCGGGGCCTCGGGGAGGTCCTCGGGGGTGAGCACGACCTCGGCCTCGGGGAAGAGCTCGCGGATCCAGCCCGCGCGCAGCTCGCCGGGCAGCTCTTGCCCGGGGCGGAAGCCCACGACCACGACCAGGCGGTCGACCTGGCGGGACGCCTCGCGGAGGAGGTGCGCGTGGCCGAGGTGCAAGGGGTAGAACTTGCCGACGGTGACGCCGAGGCGGCTCACGGCGCGGCGGCCACGGCGTGCTGCTCGCGGTAGAGCTTCTCGAAGCGGAGCAGACCCTGGACCGCGAGGATCAGGAACACCGCGTAGAGCCCCGCGGTCACGGTCAGCCCGCGCGAGGCGTAGAGCGGGACGTAGATCGTGTCGACCGCGACCCACAGATACCAGCTCTCGACGTAGCGGCCCATGAGGTAGAGGTGCGCGGTCACGCTGACCACCGTGGTGAACGCGTCCCAGCCCGCGATCGCGCCGCGGGCGTAGTGCAGGAGGGTCCCCAGGGCGATCGTGCCGACCACGATCACCACGCCCGTGAGCACGAGGGTTCGCCGGGTGACGCGGCCCACCGGGCGCTCGTCGTGATCGCCGTCGCCGCGCAGCCAGATCACGATCGCCTGCAGGCTGGTCACGAAGTAGAAGGCCTGGAGGCCCATTTCGCCGTAGAGCGAGTAGTTCCAGAACACCACCGTGTAGAGCGCCACGCCGACCAGCCCCACCCACCAGCCGGCGACGTAGTTGCGGGCCAGGAGCCACACGCTCCAGGCGAGGGTCACCGCGCCCCAGGCTTCGAGGGCGTTGGTCTGCTTGGCGAGGTACTCGGGGTAGAGCGGGAAGGCCAGGATCGCCAGGCTCACCACGGTCAACACCGCCGCCTCGAGGCGCAGCCGGTCGGGGGGCGCGGGGGCGTGGCTGACCTGCTCGGCAGGGGGCACGTAGGGCGAGGGGTGGTCGGCGTCGTTCATGCGGGGTTCAGCACCAGGCGAAAGCTTATCCCCTCTTCGTGGCGGACGGCGCGTCCACCGCGGCCGACGTGGAAGTTGCCGTTCTCGTCGGCCGCGTCGCGGTAGAGCGGAAACAGCGCGTCGTCCATTGCGGGGACCCCGCGGATCACGAACTGCTTGCCCGGCTTGGGGCCGCGGGGGTCGAACTCCGAGGAGCTCGCGTAGGCGTCGGAGCGGTAGGCGTCGGCGACCCACTCCACGGTGGGGCTGCGCTCGACCCCGTAGATCGAGGTCGCGTCGGCGGCGAGCAGGCTCGCGCGGAAGGCGCGCTCCCACTGCGCCTCGCTCGGCAGCTCCAGAGTCCCCGGTGGCAGCTTGGCGGCGCGCGTCTGGTCGACGAGGTAGGCGAGGGCGACCTCGGCCCGGGAGCGGTCGTTGACCGGAAACGGGCGCCGCCCGAAGTCGTTGTCGGGGTCGCGCGCGAGGAGCTGCCGCCAGTACTCCGGGAGCAAGGGCGAGGTCTTGAGCGTGGCCCAGAGCACCGGGGTCTCGCTCACGTAGTAGGGCGAGAGCCGCACCCGGTGGGCGGGGGCGACGTCGTGGTCGAAGTCGTCGAGGCCCATGACGAAGGGGCCAGCGGGCACGTAACGGAAGCGCAGGCCGAGGAACTCGAAGCTGCGGCGCTCGAGCTCGGCGACCAGCTCGTCGCGGAGCTCCTCGGCGCCGAGGCGCCAGGCGAGGTCGAGGGAGGCGAGCGCGCGCTCGGGCTGGCCGTGGCGCCGCAGCAGGCGGGCGTGCTGCTGGAGCAGGCCCAGGTCGTCGGGCGACTCGGCCAGGGCGTGCTCGCACTCGCGCAGCTCGACGTCGCTCACGAGGCGGCCTCGTCGAGGGGCTCGTAGTGGCACCACGGGTCGGGGTCGTTCAGCCCGCGGCCGGCGGCCAACGCCCGCGCGCGGCAGCCGCCGCCGCAGTAGTCGTAGTGCTTGCAGCTCCAGCAGTCGGGGTTGCCGCGCAGGCCCCGCAGCCGGCGGAAGGCGGCGCCCTCGCTCCACAGCGCGTGCAGTCCGTGCTCCGCGAGGGAGCCGCTGTCGAAGGCGGGGCCGAGGAGCGCGCAGGGGTTGACCTGCCCGGTGGGCGAGACCGAGCACACGAGGTTCCCCGCCACGCAGCCGAAGTCCTCGAGGATCCGCGCCGAGTCTTGCTGGTGCGGGACCCGGCTGGGGCGGAACAGCGGGATCGAGACGCCCTCCTGCGCGCGGTCGAGCTCGGCGGCGGCGCGCTCGAAGTCGGCGCTGTCGGGGAGCCAGCCGCGGTCGTCGCGCGCGCGGCCGGCGGGCAGCGCGGGGCGCAGGTAGAGCGAGGCCGCGCCCGCGTCTTCGCAGGCCCGCGCCAGCTCGGCGATTCGCCCGAGCAGGCCCGGGGTGAGGGTCGCGGTGACGCCGACGGGCGCCCGGGCAGCGAGCAGGCGCAGCCCGGTGAGGGCCCGCGCGAAGGCGCCGTCCCCGCGGATCGCGTCGTGGCTCTCCGCGTCGGGGCCGTCGAGGCTGACCGAGAGGCAGCGGAACGGGCGCGCGGCGAGGGCCTCGGCCAGGGCCGGCGTGATCGTGGTCGCGTTGGTGGTCAGGAGCACGTTGAGCCCGAGGGCGAAGGCGTCCTCCAGCCCCGCCAGGAGCTCGGGGTGCAGCAGCGGCTCGCCGCCGGTGACGTGGACCTGCATGCTCCCCAGCGCGTGCTGCTCCGCGAACAGCTGGCGCATGAGCGCGCGCGGCATGGGGACCAGGGGCCCGGGGCCCGAGCCGGCCTGACAGTGCGCGCAGGCGAGGTTGCAGCCCTCGGTCGCGCCGAGGTAGACGGTGAGCGGCGCCGAGAGCCGCCCGGGGTGCGCGCGGTCGTCGACGACCCGCGCTTGCAGCTCGCCCCCGGCGTCGAGCAGGCCCTCCTCGGTCATGGCCGCGAGGAACGCGGCTTGCGCCGGCGTGTCGGCCGAGCGCGCGCCGCGCAGGAGCTCGCTCGCCTCGCGGTCGAAGGGCATGTATTGGCAGGTCTCGCGGTCGTAGACCAGGGCGCCGAAGTGCTCCGGACGCAGGACGTAGCGCGGGCCGGCGTCGGGGGCGCCGCCCCAGGCCGGGACCAGCTCGAGGGTCGGGAGCTCGCGCGGGCTCACGAGCCCCACCAGCCCTTCTTCGACTTCAGCTTCCACTGCACGGACTCGCCGAAGCAGCCCGCGCTGACCCAGGTCCGCGTCACGTATTCGCTGACCTTGCGCAGCTTCACGCGGCGCTTGCGCGGCTTGACCTGCAGCGCTTCGCGCAGAGCGGCGGAGAGCAGCGCGCGCTCGCGCTCGGTGACCTCGGGCGGGATCTTCGCCATGCCCCGACCCTACCAGCCCCCCGCTCCTCGGGGGGCGGCCCCGGACCCCGCGCGCGTGCTGTTGCCTCCCGCTGGCTATACTGGGGCCACGAGAGGACCCATGTCCGACGCCCGCTTGACGGTCGAAGAGCTGAAGAACCTACGGCGTGAGAGCCCCGAGCGCTTGTTCGGGCACCTGATGGAGGTCCGGCAGGCCTTCCTGTTCGGGGTCGAGGACCACCGCGAGGAGCCCGAGCGCTGGGGTGGGGAGTTCCGTGTCTCGGTCAACCGCAACCTCAACGTGCACTTCGCCCGGGGCTTCACCGCGGACATGCCCGACCACGACTCGCTCCCGCAGTTCGTGGTCATGGCGGACGAAGAGCGCGCGGGCACGTCCCAGGACACCTCGACCACCCTCGACGACGGAGACAGCTTCGCGGGGGTGATCTACTACCTCGACCCCGACGACTTCGAGATCTACGCCGAGGAGTTGAGCGAGGTCTGCGCCGAGTACCCCGACTTCGACCTCGTGCCCGACACCTACTTCCTCGATCGGGAGGTGCTCGGCTACCTGCGCGACGTGGTGCTCAAGCACGCGACCGTGGTCGCCGAGCGCGAGTACGACTTCCGCCAGGGCGTCGTGGGCGGGCGCGAGGCGCCGCCGCTCCCCGTGGTCGCGCGCGAGGACTCGGACGACGACGACGACGAGCCGGTGTCGAACCCCGACTTCGACGTGATCGATGGGGAGCACCTGCGCACCCTGCGCTTCAGGGTCGACTAGCCCGCACTTCTCACCACTCGCTCCGCCGTCGACTCGCTCGGCGCAGCCCGCCTGCTTTGCGGACTAGCGCCCGCGGCCGTCGTCGGGGGTGTCGTTCGGCGGGGGCGGCGGGTCGTCCTGGTCGTCGAGGGGAGGCTCGTCCTCGAGCTCTTCGGGCTCTTCGTCGCCGAAGCCGAACAGGTCGAGGAGCTGTTCGCCGAGCTTGAAGAAGGGGAACGGCCGCACGGCGGGGGGGGCGCTGGGGCCCCATAGGTAGCCGCGCACGCTGACGCCGGTGCCGGGAACGATGTTCTCGATCAGCACCCGCTCCCAAATGTTTCCGCCTGTGTCGAAGGGGACGAGGTCGAGGGTGATCTTGCCGCTGGTGTCTTCGCCGCCGCCGAGGAGCACGTGGCCGTTGCGGCCGACGTAGTCGACCTTGCTCGAGTCGAGGCGCACCTCGGCCAGGCTCAGGCGCGAGGCGGTGAGGGTGTAGTCGACCACGATCGTCTCGAAGGCGAGCGGGTCCGAGGTCTCGCCGCTGAAGGCGTCTTCGAGGATCCGCACCACGTCGAAGGCGCGCGGGAGCTCGACCAGGTTGGCCTCGCCGATCCAGATCTTCCCCGCGCCGCTGAAGGGGAGCGTGGTGCGTCCCTGGCGGCTGCCCCCGTGGAACTGGAGGTTCCCGCTGGCCCAGCCAACCAGCGGTTGCCCGGCGCGGGTCGCGGGCGGCCGGGGCTGGGGGTCGTCCTTGCCGATCTGCAGCAGGCCCGCCTTGACCTCGACCAGCGAGCCTTTGCGCAGGTCGAGGGACCCGCGGTAGTAGCCGCTGCGCGGCGTGAACTCGATGATCGTGGCCAGGTCACCGCCGTAGAGCTTTCCGGAGAGCGGGGCGCCGGGGCGTCCGATCTGGAAGGTCCCGTTCTCGAGGATCAGCGGCGCGCGCACGTCGACCATGGTTTGGTCGAACAAGCGCAGCTGGTCGAGGAGGATCTCACCGGTGGCGGTGGCCAGGGCCATCTCTTCGACTCGCCCGGTGAGGCGGATCGTGCCGGTCGCGCCGCGCACGTGCAGCGCGCCCGGCTGGATCGGCTTGTCCAAGGGCGGGGCCTCGCGCAGCTGGAAGCCGAGGTCTTGGGGGCGGACCTCCGCTACGTAGGTCAACGCGTCGCGGCTCAGGTCCTGGGGGACGTAGATCACGGCGGACGCGTCGACGCTCCCCTCGACGGCGAGCGCGCGGAGCAGCTCTTGCCAGCGGGTCGGGAGCTCGCGGGCGAGCTCTCGCTGGCGGGCGGGGTCTTCGGGGTAGGTCACCCCTCGCGCCTCGAGGCGGAACACGTGGCCGTGGGTCCCGTTGTGCGGGAACCAGCCCTGCTTCGCCTGGTCGCGGCGGATCGTGAGCTCGCCCTCCTGCAGCCGGCAGCTGAGGTCGATCAGCTCGGGGGTCCCGTCGACGATCCGCAGCTCTCCGCGCACGTCGCTGAGGGGCACGGGGAGCAGCCGGGGGCGGACGCTGAGCCCGCGCGGGCGCAGGTGGAGGTCGACGCGCGGCTCGCGACCACCGCGGCTCTCCAGGCGCATCGCGGCGTCGAGCAGCCCCTCGGCGGGGTAGGCCTCGAGCACGTCTCCGAGGGTCGGGGCGAGTTGCTTGCGGAGCCCGGCGTCGACGCGCAGTCCGTCGACCGCGAGGGCCAGCTCGAGGTCGCGCGCGTCGTCGAGGCCGAGGGAGCCGTCGATGACGAGGGCGGCCCCGCGCAGCCGGCCCTCGACGGCGGAGAAGGTCAGGCTGCGGCCGACGTCGACGCGCAGGTCGCCGTGCAGGCCTTCGACCCGGGTGCCGGAGAACCCGCTGAGCTTGGAGTGGATCGGGGCGACGAGCAGCGACACGTCGCGCGCGCTGACCTCGATCCGGTGCCGCGGATCCTCGCCCGGGACCTGACGCAGCTCCGCGCGCAGGTCGATCGCGCCGCGGGGCTGGGTCCCGAGGAGCAGCTCGCGGGCTTCCCCGGCGGGGAGCACGCTGAGCAGGCTGGGGTCGACCTCGAGCCCGGTCGCGGTGAGGTCGAGGTCGAGCAGGGGCTCCTCGCCGACCTCCACCGCGCCTTGCACGCTGAAGCGTCCTGCGCCACGCGTGCCCTCGGCCTCGAGGACGTCGACCCGCGGTCCCTCCCGGCGCAGGGCAAAGCGCTGCAGGCCGACCCGCAGGCTCGCCCGGTCGCCGGGGAGGTCTGCGGCGCGGGCGGCCTCGTCGAGGGTCGGCGCGAGGGTCAGGCTCGCCCCGCGACCCTCGACGGAGAAGCGGTCGAGGGCCTGGACGCGGGCCGACACGCCCTCGACCTCGCCGCGCGGACGCAAGAGTTCGCGGAGCGCTTGCAGCTCGGGGGGGACCGCGTCGAGCAGGGCCTGGGTCAGGTTGGCGCGCGCGACCGCGACCGCGAGGTCTCCCGAGAAGCGCCCCTCTCGCGGGCGCACGATCAGCGGGCCGCGCACCGTGGCGTCGCCGAGGGAGCCGTCGACCGCGCTGGCGCGCAGGTCGAGGGCGAGGTCGACCCGGGCGGGAGGCGCGTCGTCGCCCGCCGAGCCGTCGTCGGGGAGGATCTCGGGGGCGATCAACAGCGAGCCGTTCACGCGCAGCGGAAGCGGGAACAGCTCGGGGGTCAGCTCGAGGTCCTTCAGGTCGAGGGTCACGCGGGGGGTGGCCTCGGCCGAGGGCCCCGCCTTGGCCACCTGCACGCGGACGTCGAAGCTCCCACGGGTCGGGTTGAACGGGTCGACGAAGCCGCGGGTCGACGTGGGGAGCGCGCGGAGCAGCGCCTCGCTGATCGGCACGTCGCGGGCCTTCACGTCTACGTGGATCAGGTCCCCGTGCATGACCATGGCCTCGACCTCGGCCTGGCCTCCGAACTCGAGGCGGCCGTTCGCGCGCACCTCGACGTTCGCCCCTTCCGCCAAGCTGAAGGTCCCCTGGGCCTCTTGGAAGCGGATCGGGTAGTCGCGGTACATGGCCGAGACGGTGCCGCCGAGGTCCGAGACCTGGGCGGAGATCTGGGGGTCCTCCATGTGCGGGCCCTTGAAGATCAAGACCTTCGCGGCGCCGACGGTGCCCTGGGGGTCGAATTCCTCGTAGACCTCGCGAATGTCCGGCGGCAGCGCCTGACGGAATGCCTGGGTGAGCTCGATCTCGCGCGCGTCGATGGAGATGAACAGGGTCAGGCGCTCGTTCTCGCCCCCGGGGAACGCCGCCCCTCGCGCCAGCACGCGGCCCGTCTCACCCACCCGGGCGCGGGTGTTCTCCCAGCTCACCCCGAGGATCTCGGGCGCGTCCGCGCCTGGGGGCAGCGAGACCACGACCTCGAACGCGCCCTGGATCTCCTCGATCGGGATCGAGAAGCCCCGCGGGCGGATCACCGCCTGCTCGGGCCGGATCGAGCCCGAGACCTTGAGCCCTGCCTCCGAGCGCTTGATCAACAGACGCACGTCGACGCGCCCGCCCTGGGGGTTGATCTCGTCCCACACCTTCTCCTGGAACAGGCGCGGGATCATGGAGCGCAGCACGCGGCTCAGCTCTCCGCGCTCGAGGTCGACCTCGGCGTCGACCTCACCGTCCTTGGAGACGCGCGCCTGGAACCCGACCTGGGGGAACAGGTCGCGGTGCAGCCGATCGGGCGGGACGCCGCTCAGGGCCTTGCCTCCGACGCCCATGGGTTCGTCGGCGGCGAACAACGCGCCCAGCCTGGCCTTGCCGCTGGTCTGGATCGAGAGGTCGCTGCGCACGAGCGCGTTGACGTCGATCCCGCTCAAGAGCACGTCTCGCCGACCCTCGGGCAGGTCGGCGATCACGCGCACGCGCCCGCCCTCGATCACCACGTTGAGGTCTGCGAAGAGGGTCGTGCGCCCTCCCTCTCCGGTCGGCGGAGCTGGAGAGAGCTGCCCGTTCGCGTCGATCCGGAGGGTGATCTCGGGGTCGATCAGGCGCAGCTCGGTCACCGCCGGAGGCACGAGGGAGACCACGGCCTCGGCGCGTCCGACCCGCAACCACTCGCGGCCCTCGCCGCCGCGCTCGTGGAGCACGAACTCGCCGATCACCAGGCCGCGTTCCCACGAGAGCAGCTCGACGTCACCGAGCCTGGGGGTGTATTCGGGGAGCAGGTTCCCCAGGGTCGTGCGGACGATCTCCTGCATTTCGTCCGGGTTGCGGAGGATCAACCAGTAGTCGAGGGTGGCGTTGGCGCCCAACGCGACGAACACGATCCCCCAAAAGCGCAGGAAGCGGCGGCGCACTCGCTAGCCCTTACTCACCCGAACGTCGCCCACACGGCAAAGACGCGAAGCGCACGCGCTTCGCGTCCTTGCTTGGCCTGGAGGGCTCGACGCTATTGGTCGCCGTCTTCCGGCTCGTCGGTCGGCCAATCGTCCGCGGGAGCGTCGGAGCCCTCCTCGGCCGGCGGCGCGTCGTCGGCCGGGACGTCGTCGTCGGTCGGCCAGTCGTCGGCGCTCCCGTCGTCTGCGGGCATGTCTGCGCCGTCGTCGGCGGGGACGTCTTCGTCAGGCCACTCGTCGGCGGGAGCGTCGTCGGTGCTCCCGTCGTCCGCGGGCATGTCTGCGCCGTCGTCGGCGGGGACGTCTTCGTCAGGCCACTCGTCGGCGGGGGCGTCGTCGGTGCTCCCGTCGTCTGCGGGCATGTCGGCGCCGTCGTCCGCGGGCATGTCCGAGCCGTCGTCCGCGGGCATGTCCGAGCCGTCGTCCGCGGGCCACTCGTCAGCAGGGGCGTCGTCGCTCCCAGAGTCCGAAGGCCATCCGTCAGCGCCGGTGTCCGACCCCTCGTCGACCGGGGTGTCGTCCTCGACGGGCATGTCGTCCATGGGGTCGTCCTCCGCGGGCGGGAGGGTGTCCTCCACGGGCGGGAGGGTGTCCTCCATGGGCGGGAGGGTGTCTTCCGCGGGCGGGAGGGTGTCCTCCGCGGGCGGGAGGGTGTCCTCCGCCGGCGCGGTGTCGGCCGGCGCGGTGTCGGCCGGCGCGGTGTCGGCCGGCGCGGTGTCGGCCGGCTCGGCGCCTTCGCCTTCACCCTCACCCTCGCCCTCGCCCTCCGCGGGCTTCGGGGCGTCGCGGTAGATCTGATCCTCGTCCCAGCCGCGCTTGTAGTTCGCGCGGTCGTCGATCGACCAGCGGGTCTGGAGAGCTTCCAGGTGGATCTCGTCGAGCTTCACCTGCAGCTCGCGGGGATCCTTGGCGTCGGCGACCGCCTCGAGCATGACCTCGAGCGAGGGACCGATCCGCGCCGCGCGGCGCGTGTTCTTGCGCGCAGTGATCGGGCGGATCCCGACCTCGACCTGGCGGTCGTAGACGGGCTTCCAGACGTGGGCCACCACGAAGATCGGGAAATCCTGGAGCTCGGAGCCGAGCAGCCACCATTGCTGGCGCTTGCTGTCAGGCCCCGGCGGCGTGTCGTAGCGCAGGGCCGGCGAAAAGCTCGGATGCAGCGGCAGACAGCCGGCCAGGCCCCCTGCGAGCACGGTGGCTCCGACAAACACTCCCCAATGGCGCGAACGCTTCACGCGGTCCTCCCCTAGTGCAAGTCCTCAGACTGTAGCACGTTGGCCAGGGCCGCGGGAGGGGGGCAGGGAACGGATCCGGCGCTCCCCTGGCGCCCGCCAACGGCCTAGGCCAGGGCGGCTTCGATCGCGGCCCGGGTGGCCTCGTCCAGCTCGACGTCGGCCGCGCTGGCGTTCTGGCGGACCTGCTCCGCGCGGGTCGCGCCCGTGATCGTGGAGCACACCCCGGGCTGGCGCTGACACCACGCCAGGGCCAGGCGCGTGAGCGACACCCCCGCGTCGGCCGCCACTTTGGCCAAGCGGTCGATCCTCGCGAGGTTGTCGGGGGTCATGCGCTCTTTCATCCAGCGGTTGAGCCGGTCGTTCGCCAGGCGGCTCTCCGCGGGCAAGTCTCCGTGGCGGTACTTTCCGGTGAGCAAGCCCTGCGCGAGGGGGCTGTAGACGATCTGGCCGACCCCCAGCCGCTCTCCCGCGGGGATCACCGACTCCTCGATCTCACGCTGGAGCAGGTTGTAGGGCGGCTGGTTCGAGATCGGCGGGAGCGCGTTCTGGCGGCGCGCGCTCTCGACCGCGGCCTCGAGCTGCTCCGCGGTCCAGCAGCTGACCCCCCAATAAAGGATCTTGCCCTGGCGTGCGAGGTCGTCCATGGCGCGCACGACCTCGTCGACCGGGGTCTCGGGGTCGTAGCGGTGGCACTGGTAGAGGTCGATGTAGTCGGTGCGCAGCCGCCGCAGGCTGGCGGCGCACGACTCCATGATGTGCTTGCGGCTGAGGCCCGCGTCGTTGGGGTCGTCGGACATCGGCCAGAACAGCTTGGTCGCCACCACCAGGCGCTCGCGGCGGTGCTCGGCCAACAGGCGCCCCAGGCACGCCTCCGCCTCGCCCTTGGCGTAGACGTCCGCCGTGTCGAAGAGGTTGATCCCCGCGTCGACCGCGGCGCGTACACACTCCTTGGCGTGCGCCTCCTCGACCGCGTTGCCATAGGTCAGCCAACTCCCCAAGCCCACCACGCTGACCTTGAGCCCGCTGTTGCCCAGCCGCGAATACCGCATGCACCCCCCTCTCCGCGCCCAGGTTACCCCGGATCCCGCGGAGCCTGAGCAGCTCGGCGCCGCGAGCGCGGGGGGTGAAGGCGTCGCGGGGGTTC
>JAGQRJ010000353.1 GCA_020425635.1 Planctomycetota bacterium
AGCGCGGCCAGCAGTGTTGTTCAAGACAGTGAGACCCGGCCTGCGGCCGGGTACACACTGTCGCTTGCGCCTCGCTCGCTGCGGCAGAGCCGCCGCCTCGCTCCGGCGCTGCCCGCCTGCTGCGCAGGCGGCTACCCCGCAAACTCACCACTTCGGAGGACCCGGCCGCGTAGCGGGCTTGGGCAGATTGTTGAAACGCGCTAGGGCAAGAGCGATCGTGCAGAGCATGAACAACTCCGATCTCCTCGACTTCGACTTCGACAGTGACGAGCGCACGTGGGCGGACTTCGGCGCCAGCCTCGCGAGTCTCCCTGGACCGGAACTGAAGCTGCTGCTCGAAGCGGTCGCTCGCGCGTGGGAGGTCGAGGTCGGCGACCTCGGTGAACTCCAGATCGAGTTCAGCCTCAGACGGATGCAAGCCTACCTGCGCAGGGTCTCCCGGGAGGATTTGGCCAGGCCGGCGACCCTCGGCGAAGTCGAAGCCTGGGAGCGGGAACACCAGCCTCTCCCGCGCGTCCTGAAGCGCTTCCTCGTCGAGATCACCGCGGGCCGAAACGACCACGACGAGTGGCGGCCATTTTGCTTCAGCGATCGCGGTGCGCAGCATGGTCGGGACTGGTTCGAGCCCTTCTTCCAGACGCTGGAGGAGCTGCTGAACTCGACGCCCCTGCTGGACGATCGCCTCGATCCTCCCCTGCCGGAGGTCACGGCGCGCTTGGGCATTGCGCTCGCCACGGCGGGCACGGGGGGGGAGTCCATCTCCCTGGCCAAGGTCGAGGAGGGTTCGCCCCTGAACCTCGGCAGGTTCCTCGTGCTCGAGCACTACGTGGAAGGGAACCACGCCGACGACCTGACCTTCCTCTCACTCGACGGCGCTCCCGAGGTCTTCGTGTGGGACTCTCCCATCCACGATTGGCCGGGGCGCATTCGGCGAGGCGCCTCCCTGCTCGACTTCCTGGACTACGTGGTCTACGACTGAGTGCGCGCGTAGTGAGCTTTGCGGGCTAGACTCGCGGTGTGAGCCCCGACCCTCGAACCGCCTCCGCCCGCGATCGCGTCCACGCCTGGGTCGTCGCCCAGCGCGAGGACGAGGCGCGCGCGGACGAGGCGTGGACGGCGGGCGCGCTGCGCGGCAGCGTCATGCGCGCGACGTGCTGCGCGCCGCTCGCGGCGCTGGCGGGGCTGCCCACCTCCGGGCAGCAGGCGCTGTTTACGGTCGGGATCTGCGCGGGGCTCCTGGCGGCCTTGACCTTCGGCGAGCGCTGGCTGACCCGGGGCGGGCCGACCGGAACCACGCTCGCCGTACTCGGGGGGCTCACGACCTGGGTCTTGGCGACCGGCGCCGTGGTCGTGTTCCTGCTCCAGGTCGACGCGGACTTCGGCGAGCTCGCGTGGAGCCAGGGGCCCACCGCGGGGGTCCAGGCCCTGCTCACGCAGATCCAGGGCCTCGAGCCCGGGCTGCTCCTGTTCCTGAGCGTGATCACGCTCCCCCTCGCCGTCTGCGCGGGGGCCTACCTCCACAGCGCCGACGCCTTGTGGGCCATGGGCCCGAGCTGCCTCGCCGCGACGGTCCTGGCCTGCGCGTGCGTACCGCTGGGCTCGATCGCGCTGGCGCTCGGGAGGCTCAGCCTCGTGGAAGCCTTGGCGACGAGCTGCCTGTTCGCCCTGGGGCTGTGGTTCTACCTGGTCGTCGCGACGCCCCCGGTGCTCTCCGCTCTGGGGGCCTGCGACTCGATCGAGGGCTGGGTGTTTGGGCGCCCCTTGCGCGTCGACGCCGCCCGCGCGGCCCGCCGGTGAGCCGGGCGCCCGCGGTCGAGGGTATGCCCCACGCCGAGGATCCCTGGCTCGCCCGGGCCTTGCGTGGGACGGCGGTGCGGGCCGCGGTGTGCCTTCCTGTCGCCGCCATGATCGGCAACACGGTCTCCTGGCACCAAGCCCTCTACACCGTCGGGCTGTGCGTGGGCCTCGTCGCGGTCCTCACCTGCGGCGAGCGTTGGCTGACCCGCGCGGGTCCCCTGACCCGGGGCCGCGCGCTGCAGGCCGGCCTGGTCGCCTGCGCGCTGGTGGCCGGCGCGGCGACGGTGTTCGCGGTGCAGGTCGAGTCGAACTTCGGCGAGCGCATGTGGACCGAGGGACCGGCGGTGGCGTTCACCGCGGCCTTCGAGGCCGCGACCCGCGGCGGCCCCGCCATGTTCGTGGTGCTGTGGGTGCTCAGCCTCCCCGCCGGGGTCAGCGCCTACACCTACCTGCGAACCCGAGACGGCGCAGGCATGATCAAGGCCTGCGCCTTCGACTCCTTCGTGCTCGCCGGGGCCCTGTCAGGGGGCGCCATGGTGCTCCTGCCCGCGGAGCCGGGGCGCCTCCCCCTGGCCGTCTGGACCCTCGCCGTCTTCGTGTTCCTCGTCGTGTTCGTGGGCAGCTGCCTGCTGCTCGCCGGGGTGCTCCTGCTCGAAGAGCTCGAGCGCCGGGTGTGGGCCGGCGAGCCCACGCGCTGGGCGCCCCCGCGACCCCAGCCCGGGCCTGGGGCTGGACGCGAGCCCGCGGAACCGGGACCCTCTACGGCGAAGGAGCCCGCATGAAGTCGCCCCTGATCTCCCTCGGACTGATCGCCGCGAGCGTCGCCTGCGCCCAGGCCCCCGCGCCCCTGACCTGGTCCACCGACCTCGCCGCCGCGCGCGCGCAGGCGCGCGAGCGAGGCCGCCCGCTGCTGGTGGTCTTTCGCTGAGTCCCGTGAACGGACTGCGCGTCCTTCGACGAGCAGGTTGCTCGTCCCCCCGCTGACTTCCTCGAGCTCGCCGCCTCCTACGTCTGCGTCCGCGTCACCGACCTGCGCGGCGTCGACCTCGACACCTTCCGCTTCGACTTCGACCTGACCTTCCAGGCGCTGGTCATGAACGCCGACGGCACGGTCTACCACCGCTACGGCTCGCGGACCTCGGACTCGGCCAGCGACCTGCTGCGCATGTCCGCCCTGGTCGGGGTGCTCGAGGCGGGCCTCCGCGCCCACGCCGAGCACGAGCCCGCGCCCGCGCCGCGCGGGAAACCCAGGACCCTCGACGACTACCCGGTGTGGCGCGAGAAGCTCGCCGCGGTGAAGCAGCAGGGTCGCTCGATCGATTGCTACCACTGCCACTTCGTGTTCGAGACCGAGCGCCGCCAGGCGGTCGCCGACGGCACCTGGGAGCGCGCGCGGATCTGGCGCTGGCCCCCGCCCGAGCAGGTCGGCCTGGAGCTCGACCCGGCGCGACCGCAGCGGGTCACGGGGGTGCGCCCGGGGAGCCCCGCGGCCGCGGCCGGGGTCGAGGCGGGCGACCGCCTGCTGCGGGTCGGCGCCCAGGCGGTGGC
>JAGQRJ010000354.1 GCA_020425635.1 Planctomycetota bacterium
AAGGCTCCGACGAGGGGCAGGGCGAAGGCTCCGACGAGGGGCAGGGCGAAGGCTCCGACCCACCGAGCGCGCCCGAGGACGCGGGCGCGGCCGACGAAGGGACCCCGCCCGCAGGGGCGACCGACGACTCCGGCGCCGTGAGCCCGGACTATCCCTGGCCCGAAGACCCGGGCCGCCCCGAGACCCTCCCCCCCCTTCCGCTCGACGGCCCGCGGGGTGACGCGCCCGCAGGCGAGGGCGAGGACGAGGGCGCCACGGAGGAGGAGGCGTCGGGTCTGGGCGACGAGGGCCGCGACGGCGACGCCGCTGAGGCCGCGCCCAGCGACCCCTGGCTGGACAGCGGCGCGCAGCCCTCCGGGCCCGCCGACGAGGCTCCCGCCGACGAGGCTCCCGCCGACGAGGCTCCCGCCGACGAGGCTCCCGCCGACGAGCCCCCCGCCGACGAGGCTCCCGCCGACGAGGCTCCCGCCGACGAGGCTCCCGCCGAGGAGGCTCCCGCCGACGAGGCTCCCGTAGATCCGTGGGGCGACAGCGGGACCCTGCCCGCGGAGGACGAAGCCCCCGCTCCGGCCGACGACGACGACGCGGACGCGGACCAGGGCCGCCGCCTGCAGCGTCACCTGCGTCGCCACCCCAGCCACAACGCCGGCCCGCCCCCCGACGGCGACGAAGACCCGGACGCCGACGGCGACGACGAGGACGCCGACGCCGACGCCGACGACGCCGACGACGAGGACGCCGAGGACGCCGAGGACGCCGAGGACGAGGGCGCCGACGACGACGCGACGCAGCCCAGCGACGACGACGCCGGCGCGGAGCCCGAGGCGCCCCTCGACCCCCTCGCGACCCACGACGCGGTGCTCCCCGCCCCGGACTCCCCCGGGTCTCGACTGGGGCTCCGCCTGCCCGCCGGCTTCGACGCCGTGCCCGGCGAGCTCCTGCAGGTGCGCAGCGCGGAGGCGCTGCTGTTCGAGCTGGGCTCGCGCGCGCTGGCCCTCGACGAAGCTCCGCCCGCCGACGCGGAGGGCCTCGTGGGCGTGTGCCCCGGGACCCTCGACCCCGAGGTCGAAGCCCAGGGGATCGTGCTCGGCGGCCGCCCGGGCTGGAAGTTCGGCCTGCTGCGCGAAGACGGATCGCGCTGGACGGCCTGGGGCGCGAGCGCCGAGACCGAGGTGTTCGTGCTGGTGAGCCCTGCCGACGCCGACCCCGCGCTGCAGGAGGAGCTCCTGAGCAGCGTCGCCTTCGCGCCGCCCGCGCCGCTGGAGTCTGCCCCGACGGTGGACCCCGAGGTCGAGGCCCAACGCCTGGAGCAGGAGGCGGCGCGCGCGCGCGAGGCCGACACCTTCGAGGGCAAGAACTTCGGGATCTCCGAGACCGGCTGGCAAGACCGCACCGTAGGTCTGCTGCGCCAGTTCGGGACCTTCGAGCGCGTGGAGAAGATCGAGTTCAGCCAAGACAGCCAGCGCGTCAACCCCCTCGAGCTGCTCCCGCTCGCCGACCTCGGCGGCGCCGACCTGCTCCTGGTCGCGAAGCTGCGGCGCAACCGCGTGAGCTATCAAGGGGTCAACGCAGCCTACGCCGGCGACTTCCTCGCCTGGCTGACGCTGTGGTGGCCGAGCGCGATCTGGCCGGGGATCTCCAGCGAAGACTACCGCGCCGACGTCGAGCTGCAGGTCGAGCTGCTCGACGTGCGCTCGCAGGTCGTGCTCTGGAGCAAGACCTACCGCCACGACGAGACCCTCCCGCTCTCGACGCCCGAGCGCGGCTGGGTGCCCTGGGGCGTGGTCTTCGCGCGCTTCGGGCTGCTGACCGACGGCATGCTCGCGGGCGCGGGCGAGCACGTGCGCACCCCGACCTGGCTCGAGGTCGAGTACCAGATCTTGCGCGACCTGTGGTCGGTCGAGGGCTTCAAGGGCGTGGTCGACACCCAGACCTTCGAAGACCGGATCAACGTCGGCGTCACCCCGCGCCGCCTGGCGCTGGTGGGCGGCGTCTCGCGCTATGGGCCCCGCGCCCAGCCCGTGCTCAACGCGCTCGCCAGCGAGCGCGCCGCCACGGACGGCGAGACCCTCGAGACCCTGCGCGCGCGCTACGAAGACGAAGAGCTCGAGTTCGGCGTGCGCCCCTACGCCGAGACCGACAGCGAGCGCCTCGCCCAGTTCTTGCGCGAGCAAGGGGCCTTCAACCAGGACTTCTCGCGCACGCTGGTGGGCCCCGCGGCCACCCGCACGCGGCTCAAGGCCGCGCTGCGCCAGTTGGCCAGGGCGCGCCGCGACGACCCGGTGCTGCTCTACCTCAACCTGCGCACGGTGGTCGTCGACGACCCCGCGGCCCCCGGCGACCGGCTCGGGAAGTACCTCCTGCCCTACGACGCCGACCTCCAGGGCCTCGAGGCGCTCCTCGCCCAGCCCGCGAGCCCCGAGCGGACCCAGGCCATGCTCGCGCACCTCGAGCGCACCGCGATCTCCTTCGCCTGGCTGGAGGAGACCTTCAACCACGCGAGCCTGGAGGACCACCGCTACCTGCAGAGCCGCAACGTGGCGCTCGTGCTCGACGTCGCCTTCCCGGACCCAGTCACCGGCCTGCGCTACGCGCCCGAGTTCCGCGCCCGCCGCGACGAAGAGGCCGAGCTGCGCTTGACGACGGACTTCCTCGAGCCCCTGGCCCGGGTGCCCGGGCGCCTGGTCGTGGTCGGCGCGCGCTTCTTCGAGCGTCCGCTCGACGTGGTCCCCAAGCGCTCGGGTGGCTTGGTCTACCACCTGCTCCGCGGCGCCCTCGACGACGGGCGGGTCGGCGTGACGGCCGCCGCGACCAAGCCGATCGGCGGCTTGATCGACTACGCCCGCCGCCAGATCGAGAAGGAGTCGCGCACGCTCAACCGGGCGCAGTCGCTGCTCGAGCTGGGCACCAACCGCGAGTTCCCCCTGGTGGACCGCCGGTGAGCCAGCCCCCCGCGCCCGAGACCGTCCGCCTGCTGAGCGAGATCGCGCACAAGCTCGACTACGCGATCAACTCGGCCAAGAAGCTGCGCGACCCGAGCGTCGGCGAGAGCGGAAAGCTCGACCCCGCGGTGCTGATGACGGTCGCGGCGCTCTTCGCGCCGCAGGCCACGGAGCAGCTCTACGAGCGGGTCATGGACCTCGCGGTGCTCGTCACCGGGGCGGAGCGTGGGTTCCTGATGCTCGTCGAGGAGGGGCGCAAGCTGCGCTACAAGGTCGGGCGCTCCTTCGACCGCCAGACCCTCGAGGCCGAGAGCGAGACCTCGCGCACGGTGATTCGCCAGGTCGTCTCGACCGGGCAGCCCGTGTTCCTCGCCGACACCTCCAAGGTCGAGCAGGGCCCGCTGAGCTCGTCGTCGATCCGCGGCCTGCGCATGCGCTCGATCCTCTGCGTCCCGATCCTGTTCGGCGAGCTGGTGGGCGGGGTGATCTACCTCGACACGCGCCTGCTCGTGCGGACCTTCAACGAGGGCAGCCTCGAGCTCTTGCAGTACGTCGCGATCCTGGCCACCGAGGCCTTGAGCGCCCACGAGGACCGCGCGCGCCTCGAGGGCCTCGACCCCGACGCCGGCAAGCTGCAGCAGAACTTCGAGCGCCTGCTCGACGTGGGCCAGGCCATGAGCTCGACCCTCGTGCTCGACGAGCTGCTCGAGCTCGTGATCGAGAAGGTGCTCGAGATCACCCGCGCCGACCGCGGGTTCCTGATGCTGATCGACCAGGAGGGCGCCGCCCCTGAGTTCAAGATCGGGCTCAACTGGAACAAGAAGGACGGCCCCGCGCGGCGCAAGCGCCGCCTGACCGAGGAGCAGTTCGTGTTCTCGCGGACCACGGTCCAGCGCGCGATCACGGGCAAGGCGACCGTGGTCTACAAGGACGCCGGCGACACCGACCCCTCGGTCTCCATGATGCAAATGGAGCTCAACAGCGTCATGGTCACGCCCCTGATCGAGAAGGGCGAGGTCCTGGGGCTGATCTACGTCGACTCCAAAATGTCCAACAAGGAGTTCGGCGAGAGCGACGTGCAGCTGTTCGAGGCCCTCGCCGGGCAGGCCGCGATCGGGCTCAAGAACGCGATCCTCTACAGCCAGGTCGCCCAGCAGCAGCGGATCGAGAGCGAGATCGCGATCGCCGCCCAGCTCCAGGCCGACCTCTGCCCCAAGGTCTTGCCCGCGATCCACGGGATCGAGTATTGCGGCTTCATGCAGCCCGCGCGCGAGGTCGGCGGCGACTACTACGACTTCGTCGAGGACCCCGAGCGTATGGGGCAGCACCTCTCGATCGTGGTCGGCGACGTGAGCGGCAAGGGCCTCGGCGCGGGCATGGTCGCGGTCATGGCGCGCTGCTTCCTGCGCAGCATGCTCGGCGCCTACGGCCCCGACGACCCCTCGGCGCTCTTGACCTACCTCAACGCGACCCTGACCGGCGAGCTGAAGCCGGGCAGCTTCATGACCATGCTCCTGCTCAACTGGGACTCGGCGGCCGGTCAGGCGCGCTACGCCTCGGCCGGGCACGAGAACCTGATCGTGTGGCGCGTCGCGACCCGCCAGGCCGAGGTGATCCCCTCGGGGGGCTCGCCCCTCGGGCTCTCGGTGACCACCGGCTCGCGCACCCCGAACACCGACATTCCCATGCAGCCCGGCGACACCCTCGTGCTCTACACCGACGGCGTGACCGAGGCCATGGACCCCCACGACAACGAGTACTCGATCGAGCGCCTCGTGGCGCTGGTCAACGCCAACGGCGGGCGCTCGCCCGCCCAGCTCCGCGACGTCCTGCTGCGGGACCTCAACGCGCACCGCGGCCCGCGCGAGCCCTCCGACGACATCACCTTCGTGATCCTGCGCCGCACCTGAGCCTGGCCCGCTCGCGCACGGCCCCTGAACGCCGAGCAGCCTGCACTGCCTCGGCTTCACTCTGAAACCCGCGCGCAGCTCGCCTTACTCGCTGGCCAGGAACGACTTGAAGGCCTGTCCCGCGCGCCGCACCCTCGATCATGGTTCAGGACGAACCCCCTGCGACCGAAGCGCTCAGCGCGCTCCCCAACGCCCCTCGGCGGGAGCCCTCGAAGTCACTACCAAATAAGAACTTCGGTCCGTTGTGGGTGGCGTTGCACCCCACGACTTAGGTAGCCTCTTGGGCACGGTATTGGCAGGGCGTCGCCCGCCGCCGCGCCGGGAGGGGGACCATGCACCACGCAACGACGACCCAACGTGTGCCCTGGGGATCGCCCCTGCTCGTGCTCTGCCTGCTCGCCTTCGGAGCGACCTTCGCCGAGGCCCAGCAGCGCAACTGGGACGAGGGCGCGTCCCCGATCACGAGCTGGACGAACGCCACCAACTGGAACGCCAACGACGTCCCGGACACGGCGGCCGAAGACGCCGCCTTCAACGACGCCAACGGCGACGACCTGGACTGCGTCCTCGACAGCGGCGCGATCACGATCCGCGACGTGCTCATGATCAACGACTACGACGGGACGCTGACCCTCAACGACGCCCTCACCTGCCGCGACTTCCTCTGGGACGACACCGGCGCCGCGGGCAACGTCACCGTCTCCGCCGCCGGCTCCCTCCTGATCGGCAGAAGCGCCGACTTCGCCGCCGGCGGAACCCTCACCAACAACGGGACCCTGACCTTCAACGGCGCGACGGCGGGGACCTGGGACACCAAGGCGGGGCTCAACTGGGGCAACGTCACGATCAGCAAGACCGGCGTGGCCGTGACCCGAGGAGGCACCAACTCGACCACCGTCGGCGTGCTCACGATCAACAGCGGGACCCTCGACCTCAGCAACACGAACATGACCGCGAGCAGCGTCGTGATCAACGGCGGCACGCTGATCCTGGGGGGAGCGACGCTCACGGTCACGGGCGCGGTCACGATCAACGACGGCACGCTCACCGTCGACAGCGGCACCCTCGACGTCGGCGGGCTGATCACGGTCGGCGACGGCGCGACCGCGGCGGCCCTGACCGTCACCACCGGACAAGTCCAGGCCGGCGGGGGCTTGTCGGTCAACGCCCTCGACGGGACCTACACCGCCGGGACCGGGACCCTGACCTTCGACGGCGTCGGCACGTGGAGCGGCGGCGACAACTTCGGCACCGTCGTCGTGACCGCGAACGTCGCCGCCGGGAGCGCCCTGACCACCGGGAGCCTGACCCTCACCGGCGCGACGCTCACCTGCGGCCTCGGCGAGCACCTCGTCGCCGCCGGGATCTCCGGCACGGGCGCCCTGGACGTGAGCGCCGGCGCCGTCGACGTCACCACCAGCGCAGGGCTCTCGGTCACCACCTACACCCAGGGCACCGGCACCCTGACCTTCACCGGCGGCGCCTGGACCACCGGCGGGTCGTACAGCACGACCGCGATCGTGATCAACGGCACGGTCACCACCACCGGCGCCAAGACCACCGGCTCCCTGACCCTCACCTCGGGCTCCCTCACCACCGGCGCCAACCTGAGCCCGGCGAACGTCGTGATCAACGGCGGGACCCTCGACGTGACCGGCGACACGCTCAGCGTCACGGGCGCGGTCACGATCAACGACGGCACGCTGACGGTGGCCACGGGCACCCTCGACGCCGGCGGGCTGATCACGGTCGGCGACGGCGCGACCGCCGCGGCCCTGACCGTCACCAACGGACAGGTCCAGGCCGGCGGAGGCCTGTCGGTCAACCCCACCGACGGAACCTACACCGCCGGGACCGGCACCCTGACCTTCGACGGCGCCGGCACGTGGAGCGGCTCCGGCGCGAACTTCGGCACCGTCGTCGTGACCGCGAACGTCGCCGCCGGGAGCGCCCTGACCACCGGGAGCCTGACCCTCACCGGCGCGACGCTCACCTGCGGCCTCGGCGAGCACCTCGTCGCCGCGGGGATCTCGGGCACGGGCGCCCTGAACGTGAGCGCCGGCGCCGTCAACGTCACCACCAGCGCGGGGCTCTCGGTCACCACCTACACCCAGGGCACCGGCACCCTGACCTTCAACGGCGCGGGCACCTGGAGCTCCGGCGGGTCCTACACCACGACCGCGGTCGTGATCAGCGTGGGCAGCGTGAGCACGACCGGCGCCAAGTCGGTCGCGTCCTTGACCCTCACCAGCGGGACCCTCGACGCGACCGGCGACACGATCACCGTCTCCGGCACCACGGCCTTCGACGGGTCGACGGTCACGGTCAGCACGGGCACCGTGCTCGACCTCAACGGCGCGGTCACCAGCGCCGGCGGCACGATCAACATGGACGCCGGCGCGATCCAGTTCGGCGCCGCGAGCGTGAACCTCGGGAGCGTGGTGCTCAACGGCACCGGCGGCACGACGACCTTCGACTTCGCCGGGAGCACGACCCTGACCCCGGGCGCGAGCGTCGACTTCTTCAACGTCACGGTCGCCGCGGCCAACAGCCTCGGCTTCTCCGGGGCGAACCCCTTCGACGTCAACGGCGCCCTGACCGTGACCGGCACGCTGACCCTCACCGGCGCGACCGCCACCGTCGCCGGGAACCTCGGCGGCGCCGGCACCCTGACCCTCGACACGGGCTCCCTGTCCGTCGCGGGCACGGCCAACTTCGGCGGCCTCACCTTCCCCGCGCTCCCGCTGCCGACCGGCACCGTGACCCTCGACGGCGCGGGTCAGACGCTGACCCCGGCGACGGGCTCGTTCTTCAACCTCACGATCAACCAGGCCGGCGCCGGCAACGTGGTGACGGTCGCCACCAACGCCCTCGGCGTGCTCGGCACCCTGACCGTGACCCGCGGAGAGCTGCGGATCCAGACCTCGACCACGGTGACCACGGGCACGACCGTCGCCAGCAACGGCACCCTGACCTCGACCGCCACCGGCGTGACCCACACCTTCCTCGGCGGGGGCCTCGACGTGAGCGCGAGCGGCGTGGCCCAGTTCCAACCGGGCGGCGCCGGCGGCATGACCGTGATCTTCGGAGACGGCTCGACCTCGACGATCGCCGGGACCTTGACCGTGGCCGGCGTCACCGGCGGCGCCGCGAACTACGTCACCCTCCGCGACCAGAGCGCGACCTCCGACGCGACCAAGTGGAACATTACGCCGACCGGCACGGTGAGCGTGACCCGGGCCCGGGTCCAGGACTCGAACGCGAGCGCGACGATCAACGCCAACACCAGCGTCAACCTCGGCGGCAACACCAACTGGACCTTCCTCGCCAAGACCACCCGCTGGATCTCCGCGGTGCCCGGCAACTGGAACGTCGCCGGCAACTGGTCCGACGAGGTCCCCGTAGACGGCGACACGGTGGAGTTCTCGAGCGCGGCCAACGGCGACAGCACGGTGAACATCGCCGGCCTCGACCTCGCCTCGATCAACATGAGCGCGGCCGGGTCCTACTCGGGCACCCTGACCGTGAGCAACGCCCTGCACACCACCGGGGCGGCGACGCTGACGGGCACCGTCTCGGCCAACGCCGGGCTCACGATCGACGGCACCCTGACCCAATCGGGCGCGCTGAACGTCGCCGCCGGGGTCACGCTGCAGGTCGGCGGCAACGCGACCTGCAACGGCTCGCTCTCGCTCCCGGGCACGGCGCTCGGCGACTTCAACGGGACCCTGAACCTCAACGGCACGACCACGGTCGGCGGGACCCTGGACGTCGAAGGCAACGTGGGCGGGACCACGAACAGCCTCACCGGCGCGGGGACGATCCAGGCGGCCGGCGCCTCGGTCGACCTCGACGGCATGATCGTCGCCTTCACCGGTAGCTTCCTGCTCGACGGCGGAACCCAGGCCCTGCTGGTCGACAACCAGAGCCCGCTGTTCGCGCTCACCGTCGCGGGGAGCTCCACCACCACGCTCACGGTCTCGACCTCCTTCGCCGTGAACCAGGACCTGAACGTGGTGGGCTCGCTGACCCTCGACACCGAGGCGATCCTCGTCGGGCGCGACCTGCGGGTGAGCGGGACCCTCGTCGGCAACGGCGGCGCGATCACGATCCTGGGCGACGCCAACTTCACCGGCGCGACCGCGTTCACCGTCGGCGGCTCGACCCTGGTGTTCAACAGCACGCTCGCTCAGACCCTGACCCAGGCGGGGATCCCCGTGGGGAACGTGACCGTCAACAAGGCCCTCGGTTCGGCCCTGGTCTGGTCGGGCGCGGCCAACCTCACCGGGACCCTGCTGATCCAGAGCGGAAGCGCGACCCTCCAAAACGTGGCCAACAACATCGACGGCGACCTGACCTTCAGCGCCGCGGCCCCTGGCATTCTGACCCTCGGCGGGAACACGCTGACCCTGGGCGGAGACCTGGACCTCACGGGCTCCGGCGGGTTCTCGCTGGGCGGCACGACCTTGACCTTCGACGGCGCCGCGGCCGCGACGATCAACCCCGGCCTCAAGACGCTCGGCGCGGTGAACGTCAGCAAGGCCGCAGGCGCGACGACGGTCACCCTCCTCGCCAGCACCGCCTTCAGCGGCCCGGTCTCCGTGCTGGGCGGCACCCTCCGAACCACGACCTCGAACCTGACGCACACCTTCCAGGCCGGGGTCACGGTCGCCTCGGGCGCGACCCTCTCCGCGAGCAACACCGTCGCCGGGCCGACGAACCTCGTGTTCTTCGAGGGCACGACCCTCAACGTGCAGGCCGGCGGGTTCTTCACGGTCGCCGGCAGCACGGGCGCGTCCAACACGATCGTGCTCCGCGACCAGACCCTCGGCGGCGCGACCTGGGCGCTGACCGCCGCGGGCACGATCTCGGTCGACCGCGCGACGGTCTCCGACTCGGTCGCGTCGGCGCCGGTCACGGCCACGAACTCCACCGACGGCGCGAACAACACCAACTGGATCTTCCCTGGGGGCCTCACGATCTGGGTCGGCGGGGTCAGCTCGAGCTGGAGCGACGACCTGAACTGGAGCTTTCGCTCGCCGCAAGCGGGCGACCCGGTCCAGTTCAGCGGCAACGTCCCCTGCTCCATGGACGCGATCACCCCGGAGACCGTCCTGAGCATGGACATGTCCGGCTACAGCGGGACCCTGACCTTGGGCAACTCGCTCACCGTGACGGGCGACTCGACCCACGTGGCGACCACCAACCTCGCCGGCTTCGCGCTCAACGTCGGCGGCAACTACCGGCAGGCCTCCGGCACGCTCACCACGGGCACCGGGATCCTGAGCGTGACCGGGACGACGGAGGTCGACGGGACCCTGAACGTGAACGCCGCGGGTGGCGCGGCGATCCTCGGCGGGAACCTGCTCGCGGCCAGCACCGGCACGCTTCAGGGCGTCGGCACGCTGAACCTCATCGGCGCGAGCGTCAACGTCGCGACCTGCGCGGTGAACTTCAGCGGGACCACGAACTTCGGCGCCGGCGGGCCCGCGACCTTGACGCTCGGCGGCAACAACGACGTCTTCTCGGGCTCGGTGAACCTCAACGGCGGGAGCTTGACCCTCGCCGGCGCGGGCGGGGTGACCCTCGGCGGCGCGCTCGCGATCAACCAGGACCTCGACACCGGCGGACGCGACACGACGGTCACCGGCGTAGCCACCGTCGCTGGAGGACGCACGCTCACGGTCAGCGGGGGCACGATCGCGCTCAACGGCGGGATCGCGGGGACGGGCTCGGTCGTCCAGAGCGGCGGCACCGTGAGGATCCCAGCGGGGGTGGTGCCCCTGGCCACACTCAACGTCTACAACGCCAGCGCGGGGGGAACCCTCGAGCTCAACGGAACGGCCGCGCAGACCCTGCAGCTCGACGCAGGGGTGACCCTCACCAACCTGATCGTGGGCTCGGGCGGCTTCCCCACCACGCTCTCGGGAGCCGCCACGCTCACCATCGGCGGCAACCTCACGGTCTCGGCGAACCTCAACGCCAACCCCATGCCGCTGATCGTAGGCGGGACGACGTCGATCGCCGCGACCCGGGCCTTCACCCTCGGCAACCAGCTGACCACCGACGTCGTCAGCGGCGCGGGGACGCTGGTCGTGACGAACCAGTCCCTGGTGCTGACGGGGACCACCACCCCCTTCTCGGTGACCAACGTGACCGGGCTCTCGACGAGCACCGTGACCTACCAAAACGGCGGCGACATCCGCGCCGGCGCGGCGTTCACCTACAACAACCTCGTGATCGGGGCGGGCAACGGCACCCCCGCGGGGGACCTCAGGGTCTCGGGCAACCTGACCTTCACCGCCACGGCCTCGGGCCTCGCGCCGACCACCAACCTGTTCTTCGTGGGCGGCGACTCGATCTTCGACGCCGGCGCGGCCACCACCGTGACCCTGAATCAGCTGGACGTCTCGCTCACGGCGCTGACCAACACCCTGCAGCTGGTCGGCTCCCCCGGCCTGCCCCGCACGGTGACGGACCTCCAGGTGCGCACCGGCGAGCTCCAGGTCGGGACGGATTGGGCGGTCGCGGGGGGCACGGTGGGCGCCACCGACCCGGCGCTCGTGGCGAAGCTGAGCCTGAACGTCGACGGCGCCTCGCTGACCCTTGGCGGGGCAGGCACACGGACCCTCGTGGTCAACGACACCGTCGAGATCGGCGACACCGTCGCGCTCGGCCTGAGCCTCGTGTTCAACAACGCGGGGGGCCCGGCCACGATCGCGGTCGACCCCACGCCGACCACCACCGCGAGCCTCAGCTTCCAGGGCGCCGCGAGCAGCACGCTCACGATCGCCAGCAACCCCGACGACTCGATCGGCCTGATCACGGGGCTCTCGACGAAGATCAGCGCGATCAACGTCAACGTGCAAGACAACGACGCGTCCGGGGTGGCCGGCGGCCCCATCGTGGCAGACGGGATCTCGGTCGACCTGGGGCTCACCACGAACTGGGAGTTCACCGAGGGCGGCTCCCTGCGGATTGCCGCCGCCTCGGTCCTGGGAGACGGCGACGGCAACATCGACCGGGTGCGCGTGGTCTACACGCAGCCGATCCAGACCAGCAGCGTCGGCAACGTCCACGAGCGCTACGAGCTGCGCCTCACCGACGGCGCTGGGAACGTGCTCCTCAGCCGCACGGGCGCGTCGTCGAACGTGGTGACCAGCACCAAGAACAACGTGCTGGATATCGTGCTCGCCGCGCCCATGCCTCAGACCCACACCACGAACCTCGAGCTGGCCTACACCCCGCCGACCTCGGGCTTCCTGACCTCCGACGCGGGGATCCCCGCGGCCACCGCCGAGACGGCGACCCCCGGAGGCGCCCCCGCGCTCTTCGACGCCGCTGCGCCCGTGATCACGGGCTTCTTCTTCCAGGACGGCAACCTGAACGGCGGCGCAGAAGCGCTCGTGCTCTCGGGCTCCGAGCCCCTTGGGCTCTCGGCCGGGCAAGGGATCGCGCTCAGCGGATTCGGCCCCGTCACGACCACCGCGAGCATGGTCACGAACCCGGTGCTCTACCTGCAGGTCGCGGGGCAAGGACCGATCGCGGTCGATCTGACCCCCGGGGGGATCCAACGCCAGACCGGAGACCTGATCGCGCAGCGAATCACCCAGGTGATCCAGGGGCAGACCGCGCTGATCGACCCGCTGCTCAAGCCGGCGTTCGTCAACTTCTCCTGCACCTACGACACCGCCGCCGACCGCTACGTGCTCAAGGCCGGCGTCCCGCTGAGCTTCGACGCGGGCACCAGCACCTACGCCCTGGACTGGGCGCGCTCCACGGTGGCGGTCTTGGCGGGGGCCAGCGACGCCGCCCCCTTCATGCGCCTCGGGGCGGCCAACGGCGGTGTGGAGTTCCCCGGGTTCGGGAACGCCCAGGTCGGCTTGAGCGTGTCCGCCGTGATCCCAGCCTCGCTCCCGACCGTCGCCAACAAGACCGCGCGCTTCAGGCTCAACGGAGAGGACTTCCGCGGCTACGACATCGGCGGCGGGGTCACCACCCGCGCGAGCCTGGCCTCCGAGCTGCAGAGCAAGCTGCGCGCGACGACGAACCAGGCCCAGTCGCCAGCGAGCCAGGTCTCCTACAGCCAGGCGGTGGTGATCGACGACACCGTCCGCGGCCGGCTCGTCGTGGTCCCCGGCGGGCAAGGCGCAGGGGTTCGCGCCGTCGCCGCCAGCGAGCCGGGCGGCGCCGACCCCTTCGCCTCGATCGCGCTCGTCGGCAGCGACAGCTACGCCGCTGGCGCGATCGAGAGCCTGGGGGCCGACAACACCCAGCTGCCCAAGGGCGACCTCAACGTGGTCGGACTCGACGGCTCGAACATGCTGCTCGGCGCACCCGCGCCGCTCCTCGCGGGCAACACGCTCACCTTCCTGCTGAACGACTCGCCCAGCGCGGGGAGCACCCCGAGCTTCCGCCTCGCCGACAACGGCGACGGCGGCTTCCTGCGTGACCGGTCCGGGCTCCCCAACGTCGTGACCGGCACGCTGACCAACCTCGCAGGGGGCTCGAACGTCGTGCTGATCGGCGACAGCGACGGCGACCTGACCCTCGCCCAAAACCCCGGCGGCGTGACCCTCGACGCCAGCCTCAGCGTGCCCTTCTTCGGCGACACCGGGACCACGGTGAGCTACTCCTGGGACTATCGCTCGGGACCCGGCCCGATCTCCGTGGGCGGCGCGAGCATCGCCGCCCCGACCAGCGCGATCGCCTCGACCTCGGCCTTCGGCTTCAGCGCGAGCACGCCCACTGCGGCCGGGAGCTTCTACGAGTTCGTGCTCACGCTCACGGTGCGCGACGCCTCAGGGAATCCGGTGGTCGGCGCGCAGTCCGACGCCAACGGCCAGCAGCGCGTCGTGGTTCGGGTCACCGTCAACTCGCTCCTGCCCGTGGCCCTCGCGGGCCCCGACCAGGTCGCCCTGCTCCAGGTCCGCCTGGACGGGAGCGCGTCCTTCGACCCCAACGGCGGCGCGCTGACCTACGCCTGGCAAGCCACGACCTCAGCCGGCTCCCCGCTGCCGAGCACCGCCTTCGACGACCCCACGAGCGCGACGCCCATGTTCACGCCGAATCTGGTGGACACCTTCACCGTGACCCTCGGGGTGACCAAGGTCAGCAACACGAGCCAGATCGCGTCGGACACGGTGCAGGTCACGATCTTCAACTCGAGCAGCCTGCCGCCCACCGCTGACGCGGGCCCGAGCCTGACGGGCCGCGTGAACACCCAGGTCGACCTCGACGCCAGCGGCAGCGTGGACCCCCGCGGGGGGACCCTGACCTACCAGTGGACCCTCGGCACGGCCCCCGCCCCGGCGACCCTCAGCGATCCGGCGAGCGCGACCCCCAGCTTCACCCCCACTGTCCCCGGGACCTACCAGTGGAACCTCGTGGTGCGCGCGAGCGGCGGCGGCTTCGACTCGGACTCGGTCTCGGTGATCGTGCAGGACGACACTTCGGCCCAACCTCGCCTCGCGCCCAGCGCCGAGCCGCGCGCGCTGGGGGTCAACTACGGAGTGTTCCCGGTCGCCGCGCCCAACAGCGCGAGCTCCGCGATCGCGATCTACCCCGGCGGAGTCGAGGTGACCTCGACCCTCGTCGACCCGACCGGTGACACCCTGCTCAACCCCGGGAACTACGACCTCGACGGGCTGCAGGCGATCCGCGTGGTCGCCAACCAGGCGCTGTTCGGCCTGTTCTACGTGCGCCCCCCCGAGGGCGGCCCCGCGCCGCTGGCGCTGCGCTTCCCCGACGGCCAGCAGGAGCCGGTCCTGCTCTACGGCGAGGTCGGCACCGCCTTCGTGCTCGACGGCTCCGCCAGCCAGGACGACGGCGTGATCACCACCTTCTCCTGGACCCAGGTCAGCGGGCCCTTCGTGTTCCAGACCCAGCAAGGGTCCTTCCTCAGCGTGCTCCCGCCGACCGCAGGCCTCTACGAGTTCACCCTGGTGGTCACCGACAACATCAGCCAGAGCTCGCTCCCGCGCACGATCGCGATCCCGGTGATCCCGGCCGGCAACGTGAACCTCGGGCCGCCCCTGGCCGCGATCGCCCCCGGCGGTGGGGCCTCGGTCGCCCCGGCCGCGACGGTCGCCGGGCGCGTCGCCCCCGCGGCGACCGTCGCGCAGGGCTCGGCCGGCCAGCAGTTCACGCTCAACGCCGCGGGCAGCGTGTCCAACAGCGGCGGCAGCCTGACCTACAGCTGGCGACAGACCGCCGGGCCGGTGGTCGTCACGGGCGGCACGACGACGCAGTCGTTGACCGTGCTCCCCTCGGTCCCGGGCGCCTACCGCTTCGAGGTCACGGTCACCGATCAGAACGGCGCCCAGCAGCGCGAGCTGACCTGGGTCACCGTCGCCCCGCCGGGCGCCACGGCCCCCGTGGCGAGGGTCGCCACGACCCCGGCCCAGACGATCCCCGCCTCCGGCGTACTCGAGCTCGCGCTCAACGGGCAGGGCAGCAGCGGGACCTCGGCGCTGACCTACCACTGGTCGCAGACCCGGGGCTCGCCGGTGTTCTTCGCGGCCAACTCCGGCGCCGCCCCCCGACTGCAGATCCGCCAACCCGGGATCTACACCTTCGAGCTCCGCGTCGACGACGGCCAGGTGCGCAGCGCGCCGACCGAGGTCACCGTCTTCGTGCGAGCGAACCAGGACGTACCCCTGGCCTCGGGGGCGACGACCTCGAAGACCAGCGGCGGCTGCTCCCTCGAGCCCGGCCGCCAACCCTGGGGCTGGGCCTGGGCCCTGCTGCTCCTGCTCGCGTTGCCCGCCGTCCGCCGCGGGCGCGACGAGGTCGCTTCGTGCGCGTAGCCCCGGTCGAGGTCCGGCGCCTCAAGCGCTGGCTGATCCCCGCCAGCGCCCTGAGCCTCGCGACCCTCGCGGTCGGGGTGCTCGTGCTGGCCGAGCTCGGGCTCGGGCGCGCGCCCCGCGCCAGCGGCCCGAGCGCGGGGGCTCCGCGCCGCGTGGGCAGCCCGACCCAGGGCCGCCTCCGCCCCTACGCCGGCGGAGGCCCGACCCCGATCGCCCCCCTGCCGGCGGTGGCGCGGCGCATGACGCCAGCCCTGGGCACGATCAACGCCCAGGCGCCTCAGCGCCCGCACTCGGACCCCGCCCTGGCGGCGCTGCACGCCGAGCGCAGCCTCGAGGCGCGCATGCAGCGCCTCGACGAGCTCCTGGCCGGGCTCGACGCCGACGCGGCGGTGGGCCTGCTCACACGGCTCCTCGACGCGCGCCTGCCGGGGTCGGTCTACGAAGAGCGGACCCTGCGCCTGACGGTGCTCGCGAGGATCGGCGCGCTGCCCGGCGCGCAGAGCGCGGCGATCCTGCTCCGCTCCACCGAGTCGAATCGGCCGCGCCCGGAGCGGCTGATCGCGATCGAGTTCCTCAGCGGACGCGGCGGCGCGGCGCGAACGCGGCTGGAGGCGCTGGCCAGCGACGACCCCGACGAGGTCGTGCAGAAGAAGGCCCGCTGGGCGCTGGCCCGGGCAAAGTGACGCGCATACGATCGTGGGCGCTAGGGGGGGTGGCATGAAGAGGACCTGGACGGCAGCCGTGGGGCTGGCGGCGACGCTCGCGCTGAGCGGGTGCGGCGCCGCGTACTACGGCACCGCGCTGGCGATCCTCCAGTCGCAGAAGAGCAAGAAGGTCACCGACGTGAGCTTCCCCGACGGGGTGCCGACGTCCTCCGAGCTCCCTGCCTTCGCGACCCTGCGGCTCTCGACCACCCCGGCCGACAAGACCCTCAACGGGACCCTCACCAGCGACCTCGAGCTCCTGGGCGTCGACTTCCCCGAAGGCTACGGCACCTCGCTCTCGAACCGGGACACCGGGACGACCCTCGTCGACGGCGACCGGCTCGTGATCCGGATCAACCAGGACGCCTCCCGCGAGCTGCAGTTCACCGCCGCGGACGTCGCGGCGAACGGCCCCGCGGTCGCGGCCGCGATCCAGGCCAAGGTCCGCGCGCTGACGCCCGTGAACAGCGGGGTCGCCCCCGAGGCCTACAGCCTGTTCAGCGCGAGCTTCGAGGCGGCGACGCGCGCCTACCGCTTCCGCTCGGGCGCTCCGGGCGCCACCTCCGAGGTCCGCTTCCAGACCCAACCCCGCGCCGGGAGCTCCGACGTCACCCCCAGCGCGGCCTCGACCCAGACCTCGGCGCGCCTGGGGCTCGGCGCCTCCAACCGCGGCAGCGAACGCGGCGGCGAGCAGAGCGTGAGCTACGTGGTGCTCAACCGCGGCACCGACGTGATCCCGGCGGGGACGCCCGTCGACCTCTACCTCTCCCGGGACAAGACGCTCGATACGACCCAGGACCTGCGCTTCGACCGCCTCGCCCTGACCGACGCGGTCCAGGTCGGAGAGGCGCGGCGCTTCTATCGCACCAACGCCAACGCGCCCCCCGAGCGGATCCTGCGCCAGGAGCTCCCCCCGGGGCGCTACTGGGTCCTGTTCGCGCTCAGCTCGGCCGGCGAGCAGGAGACGGGCAACAACCTGCTCGTGTCGCGCCTCCCGGTCGAGGTCTACGACCCGGTCGACGACCCCGCGACCGCGGCGAGCGAGACGGCCGCGCCCCTCGACTTCGTGATCCAGCGCACGACCTCGCCGATCGCCGCGGTCACGAGCGCCGACCTCGTGACCCAGCTCCAGGTGCAGAACCTCGGCGCTGCGGTGGCCGCCCCCGAGGCGCTGATCGTGGACGTGCTGCTCTCCGGCGACCAGATCCTCGACGAGCCCGCCGCCTTCACCGACCCCGCGGGCGCCGTGGCGGGGCTCGTGGTCAACCCCACCAGCCCCCTGCGCCCGATCACCGTCCGCTTCCAGACCGGCGGCGTCGGCGTGACCACCACCGTCACGGCCGACACCGTGCTCGTGAGCTACGACGGCTCCGCCACGGTGCAGCAGGCGCTGACCGCGATCAACGCCTCCTCGGGCGGCCTGGTCGTGGCGCGCCTCGACGGCAAGGGCAACGCGAACACGGACACCTTGCCGAACCTGCTCTCCGCAGCCCAGAAGACCGAGGCCCTCGCCAAGGACACGCTCCTGGCCTCGCAGGCGATCACCTTCGCCGTCGCGGACCGCCCGCTGGTGACCCAGAGCTTCACGGTCTCCGCGCCCATACCCCCGAGCAACTTCGCGACCAACGTGCTCCCGCTGCGGCTGTTCCCGCTCTACCGCCTGCGCCCGAGCACCGTGAGCAGCCCCGCCGAGAACGCGAAGAACAACGTGCGCCGCGCGTCCAACTACGTGCGCGTCTACGACCGCACGAAGGCCACCGTCGACTTCACCACCGGGGCCGTGCTCCCGACGGTCAACGGCGACGACTTCGCGCGGCTCGAGGCGGTCACCCAGCGCCCGGTGAACGTGGGCACGATCCGCCAGGGCCAGCAGCGCGTGTTCAGCTTCGAGATCCCCGACACGGGGCTCGCGCTCAACGAGAGCCAACTCCTCGTGATCGTGGACACCACGAACTTCGACGCGCACCTCGACCTGCTCTCGCCCTCGGGCGCGCTGCTCGCGAACAACGACGACAGCGCCCTCGGCTTCTCGCCGGTGATCTACACCCCGCTCCAGGGCCTCGGCAGCGGCGCCAACCTCGTCTACTACCTGGTCGTCTCGACCGCGCTGATCGACGAGAGCGACCTCGGCGGCGGGGGCGAGCAGTTCAACGTCACGATCTCGGTGAACCCGCGCGAGCCCGGCGACCCGGGCCCGGTCTCGGTGGTCAACGCCGGCAACGTGGTGGACTCGCTCAACCGGCGCTTCGTGGGGAGCGAGCCCGAGCTCGAGAACGACGTCTTGATCCCCTTCAGCCTCGCCTCGAGCCAGAGCGAGGTGGTGTTCGTGCTCCCGCAGCGGGCGCGGGTCGTGTTCCAAACGAGCCCGGTATTCCAGGTCGGGGTCGACACGGTGATCACCGCCTTCGTGCCCTCCAGCGTCCCGGCCCCGGTGCAGCAGCAGGCGGTCCTCGGCCCCAACTTCAGGCGCGTGGTCTACCGCCCGAGCGGCGGGGCCGCCGAGAACGCCCACGTCCTCGAGCGCGGGGTCTACACCCTCGCCTTCGACAGCCCGAACAAGACCCCCGACGCGCAGGCGCTGCGCCTCGAAGTCGGCACGCGCTTCATCCCCGAGGACTGAGCGGGGCCCGGCCAATCCGGGACGCCCCCCCCGCTCCCCCGTCGTGGCCGCACCAGGATCCCGTTACCATGCGGGGGTATGGTCCCCCGCTACTGCTCCAATTGTGGCGCCCCGTCGCCCGTCCAAGACGAGGGCGAGCCCGACGAAGGCCCGGCCTGGGTGTGCGTCGAGTGCAAGCACCGCATGGGACCCCAGCCCGCGGTCGCGGCCACGGCGATCCTCACCCGGGAGGGCGTCGGGGGGCCGCAGGTGCTCCTGGTGCAGCGCCGCCCCGAGGTGCGCAGCGGCGGCGGCCTCTACTGCCTGCCCGGCAAGACGATCGAGTGGGGCGAAGACGCGCGCGAGGCGGCGATCCGCGCGTGCCGCGCCCAGACTGGGCTCGAGGTCGAGGTCGCGCGCGCCTTCGACGCGCACTCGAACTTCCACGACCCCGAGCGGCTCTCGGTGGGCACCTGGTTCCTGGTCAAGCTGCGCTCCGACAGCGAGCCCGAGCCGGTCCCCGGCGGCGAGGCCGCCGAGGCCACCTTCTTCCCGCTCCACCGCCTCCCCGACCTCGCCTTTCCCAACGACCAGCTGGTCCTCGAGCGGCTGCGCGACGAGCTGCATCCGGGCGACGGCGACCTCGAGATCTCGACCACCGAGCTCATGGCCCGCCTCCAGCGCCGCCGGCAGCGCTTCCGCTACCTGCTCGAGGCCTACAACACGCAGCTCATGCGCGGCGCGTGGATCAACGAGCTGCACGTCTTGCTCTCGCAGGGCGACAAGCCCTCGCAGATCGCCGAGATCGCCGCGGCCCACCTCGCGGCTCGCCAGGAGGTCGACGAGGTCCTGGTCTGGTTCCCTGGGCCGCCCGACCGCTGCAACACCTGCGACTGGCGCGACCGCTGCCCCCGCGACCAGTGCCTGCACCTGACCGCTCAGGAGCGGCAGGCCCACGACGCCGAGCCCGGCCGCGACACCCCCCTCCCGGCCGCGGAGATCGAGCGCCTCCCGCTGCTGCAGGGCGTCCCAGCGGCAGACGTCGCGCTCAACAACGCCACCCGCCAGGCCGAGCTCCCCGGCGCGGGCGCGCAGCCCCGGCGCTTCGAGGGCTTCCCGCTGGAGATCGGCGAAAAGGTCCCTGGCGTCCTCGGCCTGATCTCGCAGGCTCCGATCGAGGCCAACGCCCGCCGGCTGTTCGAGCTCGTCGCCCGCCACGTGGGGACCCTGGTCAGCAACGCAACCCTCGTCGAGAACCTGCGCGCCGCCAACAACGTCAAGCGCAGCTTCATTGAGCGCCTCTCCCACGAGCTCAAGACCCCGCTGACCGCGATCCTGAGCATCGCCGAGCTCCTGCGCGAGGAGCTCGTCGAGGCTGGCGACGAACCCAACGCCGCGGGTGCCCACGAGATCGAGCAGTCCGGGCGCATGCTGCTCGGCATGGTCGAGTCGATCCTCGAGATCGCCAAGCTCGAGAGCGGCTTCGTGAACCTGCACTACAAGCAGGTCAACCTCGCGGAGCTGATCGAAGCCGACCTCGCCGCCTACCGCCAGCGCGCGGAGCGCAAGGGCCTCGAGTTCGGCTACGAGCTCGACCTCGACGCCGAGAGCTCCACGGTGTGGGCCGACGGCGCGCGAGTGCGCGAAGTGATCGCGCACCTCGTCGACAACGCGCTGAAGTTCACCAGCGAGGGCTCGGTCCGCGTGCACTTCGAACCCGGCGAGGCCGAGGTCACCTGCGTCGTGAGCGACACCGGAATCGGGATCGCGCCGGAGAACCAGCGCGAGATCTTCGAGTCGTTCCAGCAGGTCAGCGAGGGGATCCACCTGCAGTACGGCGGCCTGGGCCTGGGCCTGGCGCAGGCCAAGGTCCTGGTCGAGCTCATGGGCGGCCGGATCTGGGTCGAGTCGTCCCCCGGCGAAGGAAGCACGTTCTCCTTCAGCCTGCCCCGCTACGCCCGGGCCAAGTAGTCGGGTCTGAGGGGGGCCTCTTCGAGGACCCCCTCAGACGC
>JAGQRJ010000355.1 GCA_020425635.1 Planctomycetota bacterium
CCGCGGAGCTCGCGTTTTAGAACGTGAAGCTGACGTGCACGGCGCCGAAGGTGAAGTTCGCGCCCTGCTCTTTGAACTCACGGGTGCGGGTCACCATGGTGAAGCTGAGCGAGATCACGCGGTAGGCCAGGTAGACGCCGAGCTCGAAGTCCGCGACGAAGCGCTCGCTGGAGATGTTGTTCTCCTCGGAGATCCCGTTGATGCTCAGCTTGCGGATCTTGCCGCGGAACAGGTTCCCGTCGAGGAAGGCGTTGTGCACCACACCGCGGCCCTCGATCCGCCCGAAGACGTAGGCGCGCAGGCCGTCCAGGCGCTGGGGTTGCCCCAGGCCCGACGAGGCGATCCGCTGGGAGGGGCCAAACTCGGCGCCCAGGTTCCAGCCGAAGCGAAACGTGCCCCCGAGGGAGGCGTGGGTGAACACGTTGCCGATCGCGCCCCCGAAGTGGGGGAGGAAGTCGGCGCCCAGGCCGCCGTCCGAGGGCCACACCGGGAGCAACCATTTGCGCTGCAGGTAGAGCTGCACCCCGACCTCGGACTGGATCTGGTTGTGCCAGCCCTTGGAGGTCGAGACGTTGATCGTCCGGTGCCAGGTGTTCTGCACGAGCTCGCCCTGGGCGTCGGTGCCGATCACCCCCACGTTGAGCACGATCCGGTCTTCGAACAGCGCGCGGGGGTCTCGGCGCTTGAGGTCGGGGCGGTTGCCGCGGGTCAAGGAGAACCCCACGTAGAGCCAGGCGCCGTAGGGGCGGTCGCCCGGGATCAAGAGCTCCTGCTCGGTGTCGGCCGGGGTGTAAATGTTCTGCCCGAGCACGAAGCCGTAGGTCAGCGGCCTGGCCTGCAGGAAGGGGATCAGGCCGATCAGGTCGCTGACGCCCCAGCTGAGCCGGCCGACGTCGTCGCGCTGATAGATCAGCTTGAGCCCGTTGGTGTAGAAGCGGTCGGTGCCCGCGAACTTGTCGTTCTCGCTGAGCACGGTGAAGCGGCTCAAGGTCTCGGCGGGGGCGGCGGCCGCTGGCTCGGACGGCGGTGAGGCCGGATCCTCCGCCGGCGGGGCGAGCTCCTCGGGGTCGGCGGCCGGCGCGGGGGCCTCCTCCGTGGGCGCCGGCTCCTGGGCCAGCGCGCCCGCGCTCAGCGCCGCCACGGTCACTACACAGAGAGCGATTTGCCGCGTCACTTGGACTCCTCGGGGCTCGGTCGCCGCCCAGCCTAGACGGGCGGGCGCTCGAGGCCGACCCACATGCTGCCCAGGGGCAGGATCAAGCGAGCCGCCTGCCAGCGCTTGGCGTAGGCGCGGGTGGCCGCGGTCGCCGAGTCGCCCGTGACGGGCTCCTCGGGCTCGCCGGGGTCGGGCTCGCCTGGCTCGTCGCCCAGCGAGAACACCCGCGCGGGGTGGGGCTCGACCTCGTACTCCTCGTGGATCAGGCGCGTGCAGACATGCCCGGTGACCACGTTGAGCAGCTCGATCAGCGCGCCTTCGTGGTCGCGCCCGCCTCGCGTGTCCGAGCGCGGCGAGCTCTCGAGCCCAACGACCAGCTCCTCGAGGGTCTCGTCGCTGAGGGAGATCACCAGCGAGAACGGCATCTCCCCGCCGACCTCGAGCTGGCCCCACATGCCCATGGCGGGGGGGCGCGCCTGGGAGACGTCGGCGAGCTTCGCCGCGATCCCCGCGAGGCGCAGCAGCATGCGCGCGGTGAGCTGGACCGAGAGGTCGAGCAGGAAGGGGTCGTCGAGGGCGCGCAGCTTGTCTCGCACCTGGCGCTGCGCCTCGCGCTGCTCGGTGTGGTAGTTGATCAGCGCGAGGTTCAGCTCCTCGCGGGTGATCGCGCCCTTCTGGATCAGCGCCTCGCCGAGCAGGATCCGGGCCTCCGACTGCTCGCGCAGGAGCTCGTCGAGCTGCGCGCGGCTGAGGAAGCCGCGCTCGACCGCGATCTGACCGAACTGCTTGTCGGTGCGCGCCTGCTGGGCGTGCACGATCAAGACCTGGCGCTCGGACATCAGCGCCTTGCTCAGCGCGACCGCCCCCAGGGGCAGGTTGTGCTGTTCCTGGAACTGGACGGCTTCGTCGAGCTGGCTCTGGGTCACGTGACCCTCGCTCACCAGATACTGCCCAAAGAACAACACGACGCTCGACATGCGCTCAGTCTACTCTCTGAGCCTGGGGCTGCGACGGGTCAGGAGACCTCGGACTCGCCCTTCAAGGGGGGGGCGTCTTCGGCCCGGAACAGGAGCGCCGAGGGGCACTCGACCCCGAGGTTCTCCATGCCCTCGTAGCGCTCGAGGTGCCCGAGCAGCTCCTCGGCGGTGAGCTGCGGGAAGCCGTGGGGCCCCATGAGCCGCGGGATCTTCTTCAGCGGCGACCAGAGGAAGTTCTCGCGCAGGGCCTCGAGGCCGAGGCGCGCGTAGCCAGGGCCGGTGGCCTCGAACGGGTCGCGGACCCGCACCGACACCGCGCCGCCGCGCTCGACGTCGACGCCGAACACGAGGTAGGCGTGGGCCGCTCGCTGCACGAGCAGGCGCCCCCGCCCGCTCCACAGCGCCTCGACGACGTCGAGCAGCGAGCAGGTCAGGCGCACGCGGTAGTCGTCTCGGAAGCGCCCCCCGGCGATCTCGAGCTCACGCAGGCGGCCCGACTCGAGGTACTTGAACAGGTCGTCGACCGAGCGGAACTCGCCGGGCTTCTGAAACGAGCTCGTGTTCTCGACCACGTCGTCGGTGAACAGGTGCACCCGGCGCTCGCGGTCCTCGTCGAAGAACGGCTCCCCGAGGGAGATCATGCCGTTGGCGAGGGAGGTCGACATGCAGGTCGTGCCCTGCTGCCGCACGAAGCGGGGCGAGCCTGGGTCGTGGGGAGGTCGTCCGGCCGCGAGCAGCGCGTCGCGCGCGGCGTCGACCTCGGCCTCCATGACCACCTGCTCGACGACCGCGACGTTGTCCTCGCGGATCGTGCGCTCTTCGGTGGCCACGGCTCGGAGGAACTCCTCGAACCAATTCCGTCGTACTGCGAAGGCTTCTGCGCCCATTGTGGGGCATGATACTGCCTCAGCGAGGACTTGCGGCGTGACCGAACCCCCCAGCGCACACAACGTGCTCGGCGTCGACTACGGCCGCCGCCGCGTCGGCACCGCGTTGGGGTTCCTCGACTCGGGCCTCGTGATCCCCCTCGGCGTCGTGCACCACCCCGGGACCCAGGCTGCCCTCGTCGAGCTCCTCGCCGAGCTCGTGGTCGCCCGCGAGGTAGACGTCGTGGTCCTCGGCAAGCCGCTCCACGCGGACGGGCGCGAGAGCCCCATGAGCGCCGAGGTGGCCGAGCTGCGCGCGGCGCTCCTGGAGCGGCTCGAGGTCCCGGTGGAGTGGGTCGACGAGCGGCACTCCTCGCAAGACGCCGAGGCCTCGCTCAAGGATGCGGGGCTGCGCTGGTGGCAGGTCGAGAAGGGTCGGATCGACGCCCTCGCCGCCATGGCGATCGCGCGCAGCTACCTGCACGCGCAGAACCCGGAGCTCGCGCTCACCCCGGAGCCGCCCGCCGCCTCCCCCGAGCCCTTCGACGACCGCCGCGCCCGTCGCCAGCGCCTGCGCCGCAAGCGCAAGAAGGACGACTAACCCGCACGTCTCACCCCGCGCTCCGCTCGTGGATTCGAAGTGCGGGCTAGAGCTTTCCGCTGAGGTCGAGGTAGCCAGGGCTCTGGGGGTCGTTCTCCAGCTCGAGCTGCTTGGGGGTGACCCGGGGGACCGTGGGCAGGGGGAACCCGGTCAAGAGCTTGGTCTGGTGGCGGAGCACCTCGGGGAGCACGACGTCGAGCAGGTTCTGCAGCCCGAGGGAGCTCAGCGGCACGATCGGGTGCTCGAAGGCGTCGATCTGGGCGGTGGGCATGCCCACCACCTGGGTCACGAAGCGCGTCCCTTGGATCTCGCTCTCGAGGGTCGCCTCGAGCTGCAGCCCGAGGCGGGTGACGAGCTGCTCCGGCTTCCCAGGCGGGGTCAAGAACAGCGAGACCGTCACGTCTCCTGCGCCGAGGGTCAGCCCCTTGGAGCCGCGGGTCTCGAACACGGGGGGCATGCCCAGGGAGACCTCGAGCCGGACGGGGGTCTCGGGGGCGCCGAGCTTCCCGGTCAGCTCGGGGAAGATCACGGTCAGCATGAAGGCGTCGAGCTTGAGGGTCGGCGAGAGCTTGAACTCGTCGACGGTCGCCTCGTCGAGGGCGAGGTTCACCAGCCCGCCTTGCCACACGGTGTGCGCGATCCGGTTGAGCAGGTTGGTGTGGGCTGAGAGCTCGAAGCTGGTCCCGGCCTTGACCGCGGGAGCGCGGGTCACCGGCACGAACAGCGAGCCCGGGCTCGCGGGGACCGTGGTCCCGCGGGGGACCACGACGCCGAGGTTCATGTCGAGGGTCAACGAGAGGCCGCCGTCGTCGAAGGCGACCGCCCCGGGGCGCACGTCGAAGTCGATCGTGTGCCCGAAGATCCGCCGCCGGATCGGCTTGATCGCCCCCGCGATCGCGTTCTGCAGCGCAGGCTCGAGCGCGGTCTCGAGCTGCACGGCCAGGCGCTGCTCGATCGTCTTGCGCACCTTGTCGCGCGCCAGGCGCTCGAGGAAGCTCGGGACCCACTTGATGTTGAAGTCGAAGCCCTCGAGGGAGGTGGAGACGTCGCGCAGCGAGGTGCTCACCTTGCCCGCGCGGTCGAGGGAGACCGCGGCCACCGCCGAGAGCGTGGCCTTCTCGGCGGAGATCGTGACCGTGGCGCCGAAGGGCACGAAGGCGGCCTTGCCCTTGACCTTGCTCACGAGCTTCAGCGTGGGGATCGTCGCGCGAGCCACGAGGCCCTGGGCGCTGGGGCGCAGCGACAGGGCCGGGGTGCCGTTGGTGAAGGAGGTCGCGTTGAGCTCGAGCTTGGTCAGGCCCTCGGTGTCGTTGAC
>JAGQRJ010000356.1 GCA_020425635.1 Planctomycetota bacterium
CGCGGCTCGCGGTCGAGGGCGCAGCGCAGGTCGACCTCCGCCAACGCGTCGAGGCGCAGCTGGGCGAGCACGATCCCGCGCTGGAGGAGCGAGAGCCCGGTGGGGGTGAGCTCGAGCGAGCGGGTGAGCTGGGTGAGCCCCTCGGGCACCCGCCCCACGCGCCACAGCGCGTCGCCCCAGGTGAACGCGAACTGCCCGCGCAGCGCGCGGTCGTCGCTGCGCGCGAACAGCGGGGCGACCCGCTCGGCCTCCGTCACGGCCAGGTCGTAGCGGCGGGCCTGCATCCACGCGGCGATCCGCATGCCCAGCGCCTCGAGGTCCGCAGGCTCGGCCTCGAGCCAGCGCTCGAGCGCGCGCAGCGCGGCGTCGAGCCGACCGGGGCCCTGCGGGCTAGCCAGCGCCAGCCGGGCGGCGCGCTCGGCCGCGTCGAGGCAGTAGTGGCCCTCCGGGGCGCGCGGGTCGATCTGGGTGTAGACCATGGCGAAGCGCTCGAGGGCCTCGTCGACGCGGCCCACCAGGGCCAGCGCCCGCGCGTGGAGCAGCACGTGCAGCGCGGGGCTCTCCCGCTGCAGCAAGACCTCCGCCGCCGCCAGCGCCTCGGGCCCGCGCTCGAGCTCGAGCAGGGCCTCGATCCGCCAGCACAGCGACGCGGCGTCGCGCGCCCCAGGCAGCCAGCGCTCGAGGAAGGCCAGCAGGCGCGCGGGCTCGTGGCGCCGCTCGAGGAGGAAGGGCCCCACCACCCCGAGCACGCCGAGCGCGTCGCCATGCCCGAGCTCCAGCATGCGCTCCAGGTCGTCGACCCCCGAGGGGTCGTCGAGCGCGCGCAGCTTGATCCCGCCGCGGGTAAACAGCGCCTGCGGGTTGTCGGGCTCGAGGGCCGCGGCGGCGGCGAGGTCGCGCTTGGCCTCCGCGACCCGCCCCAGCTCGCTCAGGGCCTTGGCCCGGCTGGCGTAGGCCCACGCGCTCGGCTCCTGCGCGAGCAGCAGGTCCATGACCTCCACCGCGACGGCGTAGCGCCCGGCCGCGTTGAGGCACGAGGCGTAGAGCCACAGCCCTTCCGTGCTGCGCTCTCCGAGGCCGTAGGCGCGCGCCGCGGCCTCGAGCGCCGCGTCCTCGCGGTCGAGCCCGAGCAGCACGCGGGCGTAGAAGGTCCAGGCCCCGGGGTCGTCCGGGCTGACCTCGACCAGGCGCGCGGCGTAAGGCTCCGCCTCGGCGTAGCGCTCGAGCCCGACGCAGGCCTGGAGCACGGCGCTCAACGCCAGGCGAGCCTCGGGTTCCCGGGCGCGCCAGGCCATGGCGTAGCGGTAGGCCCCCTCCCAGTCGTGGGCGGCGGCGTAGCCCGTGAACGCGGTCCAGCCCGCGCCCCGGAGCCCGCCCGCCGACAGGGGCGTCGAGGCCTCGCCCTCCGCTGCCTCGCCCTCCGCCCCCTCCACCGCCGGGCTCGCTCCCCCTCCCGCCTCGGCGACCTCCGGGCCCCGCCCCGAGCCGAGGTCGAGCGCGACCCAGGCGAAGCCCCCAGCGACC
>JAGQRJ010000357.1 GCA_020425635.1 Planctomycetota bacterium
CCGAGACCGAGACCGAGGCGTTCGACACGCCCCGTAGGGGCCGAGCTTGCCTCGGCCCGGACCCCGAGACACCCGCGTCGCCTGGCCTGCCTGGGGCGCCCCCCGCTTCGGCGCGTCGGGAGGCAGGGCGACGCGTTGGGCGAACGTCCGGGCCGAGGCAAGCTCGCGAGGGCCCCGAGCACGAGACTCGCTCTGGACCTACCCCTCGACTTCGCTGCACCGCCTCCTACAGTTCAAGCATGAACCACCTCGCTGCCAGCCGAGTGCCTGGAGTGCGCGTGCGCCAGCTCAACGCGCAGGCCGTGTCGCCCGAGGGCGACTACGTGCTGCTGTGGCTGACCTCGGCGCGCCGCCCGCGCCACAACTTCGCCCTCGATCGGGCGCTGGAGTGGTGCGAGGCGCTGGGCAAACCCCTGCTCGTGTTCGAGGCGCTGCGCTGCGGCTACCGCTGGGCGAGCGACCGCCTGCACGGCTTCGTGATCGACGGCATGCGCGACAACGCGCGCGCCTTCGCGCGGCCGGGGGTGACCTATTACCCCTACCTCGAGCCCCGGGCGGGCGACGGGAAGGGCCTGCTGCGTGAGCTCGCCCAGCGCGCGTGCCTGGTGGTGGCCGACGAGTTCCCCTGCTTCTTCCTCCCGCGCATGCACGCCGCCGCCGCCGCCCAGGTCGACTGCGCCTTCGAGAGCGTGGACACCAACGGGCTGCTTCCGCTGCGGGCCACGGATCGGGTGTTCGCGCGGGCCTACGACCTTCGCCGCTGGCTGCAGAAGCACCTCGCCCCGCACCTCGAGCACGTCCCCGAGGCGGAGCCCTTCGCGGGGATCGAGCTCCCCCCGGCGCCGAAGCTCCCGGCCAAGCTGTTGAAGCGCTGGGCGCCGGCCTGGCCCGCGGGGACCCCGGACGCGCCGATCGACCTCGGGGCGTTCCCCATCGATCACGCGGTGGGGGTCGTGGAGGAGACCCCCGGCGGACCCGTGGCGGGGGAGGCGCGGCTGGCGTGGTTCCTCGAGCACGGGCTCCCGCGCTACGCCGACGAGCGCAATCAGCCGCAGCAAGAGGTCGCGAGCGGGCTCTCGCCCTACCTGCACTTCGGCCACGTCGGCGCCCACGCGGTGTTCGCGGCGCTCGTCGAGCGCGAGGGCTGGAGCCCCGACGCCCTCGAACCGGGCGGCAAGGGTCAGCGGGAGGGCTGGTGGCACATGTCGCGTGAGGCCGAGAGCTTCCTCGACGAGCTGATCACCTGGCGCGAGCTGGGCTACAACCTGACCTGGCAGCGCGACGACTACGCGGACTACGGCTCGCTGCCCGACTGGGCGCGGCAGACCCTCGAGGAGCACGCGCGCGACCCGCGCGAGCACGTCTACACCCTCGAGGACTTCGCCGCGGCGCGGACCCACGACGCGCTGTGGAACGCCGCGCAGACGCAGCTCGTGCGCGAGGGCAAGATCCACAACTACCTGCGCATGCTGTGGGGCAAGAAGGTCTTCGAGTGGAGCCGCACGCCCCAGGCGGCGCTGGAGGTCTTGATCGAGCTCAACAACCGCTACGCCCTGGACGGGCGCAACCCCAACTCCTACAGCGGGATCTTCTGGTGCCTGGGGCGCTACGACCGCGCCTGGGGCCCCGAGCGGCCGGTCTACGGCAAGATCCGCTACATGAGCTCGGAGAACACCGCGCGCAAGGTCAAGGTCAAGGACTACCTCGCGCAGTACACCCCGCGGCAGCAGGCGTCGCTGTTCGAGGGCTAGCCGTGCCCCGCGCGAAGGTCGCCTACTTCGTCGGTCCCTGGGACCTGAACCGTGAGCTGGCCTGCGTCCCGGCCTCGCCCGCGGACGGCACGGTGGTGCTCGTCGAGTCGATCGCCAAGAGCCGGGCGCTGCCCTACCACCGCAAGAAGCTCGTGCTCGTGCTCTCGGCGCTGCGGCACTTCGCCCAGGAGCTGCGCGACGCGGGGTTCGAGGTCGAGGTCGTGCGCGCCAAGACCTACGTCGCGGGGATCCGCGCGCACGTCGCGCGCACCGGCGCCGAGCGTGTGATCGCGCTCGAGCCGCGGGAGTGGGGCCTCGCGCAGTCGCTCAGCGCCGAGGCCCTCGGCGTGCCGCTCGAGCTGCGTCCGGACGGGGGGCCGGGTGGGCACTTCCTCCTCCCCCGCGCGGACTTCGCCGAGTGGGCCGCGACGCAGAAGCCGCCGCTGCGCATGGACGTGTTCTACCGGCACATGCGCAAGCGCTTCGGGGTCTTGCTCGAGGGCCAAAAGCCGGTGGGGGGCAAGTGGTCCCTCGACGCGGACAACCGCAAGCGGATCCCCGCCGACGCCGAGCCCCCAGCCTGGCCGGGCTTCCCCCCCGACGGGCTGACCCAGGAGGTCATGCGGGCGGTCGCGGGCTGGGCAGGGCACTGGGGCGAGGTCGACGGCTTCGACTGGCCGGTGACCCGCGCCGAGGCGCTGAGCCTGCTCGAGGACTTCGTCGAACACCGGCTGCCGCGCTTCGGCGACTACCAGGACGGCCTGCGCGGCGGCGACCCCTTCCTCTGGCACTCGGGGATCGCCGCGGCCATGAACCTCAGCCTGCTGCACCCGCAGGAGGCGATCGACGCGGCGCTCGTGGCCTACGAGGCGGGGGCGGCCCCGCTGAACGCGGTCGAGGGCTTCGTGCGCCAGCTGCTGGGCTGGCGGGAGTTCATTCGCGGGGTGTATTGGACGCGCATGCCGGGCATGCGCCACGCCAACGCCCTCGGCGCCGGGCGCCCGCTGCCGCGCTTCTACTGGGAGCCCGAGGCCACCGAGTGGGCGTGCCTGCGCGACAGCGCGCAGGCGGTGCGCGACCACGGCTACGCGCACCACATTCAGCGGCTGATGATCCTGGGCAACTTCGCGCTCCTCGCGGGGGTGCGCCCCCTCGACGTCTCGCACTGGTTCTGGGCGGGCTTCGTCGACGCCTACGAGTGGGTGCAGCTGCCCAACGTGCACGGCATGGCGCTCTACGCCGACGACGGCTTCACCACCAAGCCCTACGCGGCCTCGGGCGCCTACGTCCAGCGCATGAGCGACTACTGCGCGGGCTGCCCCCAGGACGTCAAGCGGCGCCACGGCGAGGACGCCTGCCCGTTCAATCCGCTGTTCTGGCGCTTCATGGTCGAGCACCGGGAGCGCCTGAGCGCGAACCCGCGGGTCGGCGCGCTCTACGGCAACTGGGACCGCTGGGCGCCCGCCGAGCGCGAGGCGATCCTCGCGAGCGCCGAGCGGATCCTCGCCGAGCTCGAGCCCGCGGACCCCGGCTGGACCTTCGCTGACGACGCCGGGTAGCGCCCGGTGGTTGACAAGCCCCCGCGGGCTGGCACCCTGAGCGCGCGGAGGTTCCCGTGAGCTACGAGTTCTACAAAGTGCTGCACCTGCTGGGGCTGATGCTCCTGTTCTTCTCGCTGGGCGGCTACACGCTCAAGGGAGCCCCCGAGGGGCCCGGCGCCAAGCGCGCCAAGATCCTGCTGGCGGTGACCCACGGCGCGGGGCTCTTGTTCCTGCTCGTCGCAGGCTTCGGGCTGCTGGCGAAGCTGCAGCTCATGAAGGGCATTCCGGTGTGGGCGTGGTGCAAGCTCGTGGTGTGGCTCGCCTTCGGCGCGGCCCCTGTCGCGATCAAGCGCACCCCGGCCCTGGTGCGCCCGGTGTGGGCGGCGCTGGTGCTGCTTGGGACCCTCGCCGCCTACCTCGCGATCTTCAAGCCCTTCACCGGCGCGTGAGCGGCGCGGTCTGGGCAGCGCCCTTCGCCCGCGCGCTGCTGGGGATCACCGGGGCCCTCTACGTGAGCCTCGGCCTCGCCTTCGCGCTGGAGCCGGTGGCCTGGGCGGCGAAGGTTGGGCTGAGCCTCGACGGTCCAGGGAGCGTGACCGAGGTCCGCGCGTTCTACGGCGGGCTGGAGCTGGGCTTGGGTGCGCTGTTCGTGCTCTGCGCGCTGCGCCGCGCCTGGATCGTGCCCGGTGTCCTGGGCTTGCTGTGCACCTACGGCGGGCTCGCGGCCGGCCGCGGGCTGAGCCTGCTCGGGAGCGGCCCCCACGGCGACCTGCAGCCGAAGCTGGTCGCGGTGGAGCTGAGCGGGACCGCGCTCAGCGCGCTCGCGCTGTGGGCGCTGGCTCGAGGTCCGGGAGACGCCGAGGGTCCCCTCGGCGCGGTGGGGTAGACTGACTGGGTTCCCAGATCGCCCACCCCCGAGGCCGCCGTCATGAAACACAAGCTCAAGCTCGGTCTGGCCGGGGTCCTCGCCGTGTTGATGATCGTCCTCGTGCTGCAGAACACCGAGGTCGTGCAGACGCGGCTGCTGTTCATGACCGTGGAAATGCCTCGCGCGGCGCTGCTGCTCGTCACGCTCCTGGTCGGGGTCGTGATCGGCATGATCGTCGCGGCCAGGATCTTCGGGGGCGCGAAGGCGCCGCCCGCCCAGG
>JAGQRJ010000358.1 GCA_020425635.1 Planctomycetota bacterium
AGCCCCGCAGCCAGCGCCGCGTGCACCCGATGGCTCGCGTGGAGGAGGTCGAGGCCGAGGACGCGTCGTCGGACGACCGCCTCGCCGTCGACGCGCCCGCTCCCGGGGAGGACGCGCGCCTGGCCGAGGAGACCCTCGGCGAACGCGTCGAGCGCGGCGCGCCGCCCTGGGAGCACCCCGACTGGTACGACCTCCACGACGACGCCTGGACCGCGGGGATCGAGCGCGAGGGCGAACACTACCGAGAGCTGGTCCTGGCGCTCCCGCCCCTCGACGCCCTCGACCACCTGGTGGACGTCGGCTGCGGGACGGGGAAGGCTGCGACGCAGATCGCGCGCGCCTACCCGGGGCTCGGACGAGTGAGCCTGGTGGAGCCGACCGTCGCCAAGCTCGAGCGCGCCGAGGCTCGCGTGCGCGAGGCGCTGCCTCGGGCGGTGGTCCAGAGCTTGTCCGCGGGGGTGGGCGACGGGATCCGCGGGCTGCCCAGCGAGGCCACCATCGTCGTCGCCACGAGCGTGCTCATGCCGACCATGGAATATCGCGGGGGGACCTTCGCCGACGGCGTCGACTGGGTGCTGGACGCGCTCAGCGAGCTGCACGGCATGCTCGCGCAGGGAGGCTTGCTCTACGTGCTCGAGACGCTCCCCCCACCGTGGACCGTCGCGGACGTCGAGGGACCCGTGCGCCGGCTCGCCTTCGGAGAGTTCGAGGCGGCGCTCGAGGAGGCGGGGTTCGTCGACGTGGAGTGCGTCTACCGCTTCAGGGATCGGGTCGTGTTCCAAGCCAGTAAGGATGACGCATGAAGACCAAGCTCGCGCTCGCGATCGGACCCCTGCTCGTGGCGCTCGGCGCCTACCTGCTCTACCGCGGCTACCAGGTGTCGCAGTCCCTGGCGGGACAGCTCAGCGAGACGCTGACCGGGGAGCCCACCGAGCAGGCGACGCAGTACTACGTGGCGGGGGCGGTGTGCGTCGTCCTCGGACTCGCTGGGGGCGGGTTCGGGTTCCTCAAGCGCTGACGGCGCTCGCTCCTCCGGAACGCGCGACGACGCGCCGCGAGGCGCGTCGTCGGTGCTCGAATTCGCCGGCGAGTGCTACTTGCGCTTGATCTTGTGCAAGGTGTGCTTGCGCAGTTTGGGCGAGAACTTCATGAGCCCATTCTTCATGCGCTCAGGAATGCCGCCCGCGGTCCGGACCGAGGTCCGGTAGTTCAAGTCGCCAGTCTCGCTGCACTTGAGCCAGACGAACTCGCGCGCGCCCTTTTTCTTGGCCATGGCCGCCTCCGTTGAGGGCGTAACCATACTTCAAACCGGGGCAGAGGCAAGCCGGATTCCAAGCTCGGTCCTGCGTTTGCTCTGGACGGAGCACCCCGCAGCCATTATGCTCTCGCCCCTACGCCACCAATGCCTCGGAGCACGACCCGATGAAGTGGGACATCCACCCCCAAAACTACCGCCCCGTGGTCTTTCAAGACCGCGCCGCTGGCATCTCCTTCCTGACCCGCTCCACGATCGAGACCAAGAAGACGGTCGAGTGGAAGGACGGCAAGGAATACCCCGTCTACAACGTCGACATCAGCAGCGCTTCTCACCCCTTCTACACCGGGAAGCAGATGTTCGTCGACACCGCCGGTCGGATCGAGAAGTTCCGCACCAAGTTCGGCTCGGACTACAGCCAGAAGCCGAAGAAGGACAAGAAGGGCAAGGACGCCGAGACCGAGTGGGACGACGAGTAGACCTCGTCGCCTGATCCGGCGCTTCGCCTGAACTGCGCCCCGCTCCGGCGGGGCGTTTCGCTTGGTTTCGCCGCGCGGGCGCAGCGTGCCCGAGCCTGGGCTCAGAAGTCTTGGTTGTCGCCGGCCCGGAGCTTCGCGTCGCAGCGCTCCACGCGGCGGCGGACGAGGCCCCGGTGTGGGTCGTCGGGGTCCGCGTCCTTGAGGTAGGCGGCGTAGGCCTCGCGGGCGCCCGCGAACTCGTCGAGGGCGAACAGGGCATGCCCCAGCAGGCGCGCGCGGTCGACCGCCGGCACGCGGCCGTGGCCCCGACCCTCGGCCAGGATCAGCAGGTCGTCCCGCGCTTCGGCGGGCCGGTCGAGGGCGAGCAGGGCTTCGGCCCGGAAGAAGCGGCCTTCGGCGTCCAGCGGGTCGACCTCGAGCGCTTTGCTCAGCTGCTCGAAGGCGGCCTCGGGCTCGGCGGGGGTAACCCGCAGCGCGCGCAAGCCCGCGTAGCGCCAGGCGATCGTGGGCGGCTGCCCCTGGGCGAGGACGCGCTCGAGGCGCTTGCCCGCCGAGCGCCAGCGCTCGAGCTCGACGTCCGCGGCGCCCGCGTAGGCGAGGGCGAGGGGGTGCTCTGGGTCCTTGGTCAGGACCTCGGCGAGGTCCCCTTCTCCCTCGACCCATTGGCGTTGTCGCACCCGCAGCAGACCCCGAGCGAGCCGCGGTCCGGGCTCGCGGGCGCCGGCGGCGATCGACGCCGCGAAGTGCTCTTCGGCCTCTCGGCTGCGGCCGCGCGACTCGTCGATCTCGCCCAGGGTCAGGTGCGCCAGCGGCTGGCGGGGGTCGACCTCGAGCGCGCGCAGGGCGGCTTGCTTGCGGGCTTCGACGTCGCCGAGCTCGAGCCTTCCGTCGCGATCGCGGGAGACCCCGAGGCGGCTCAGCACGCCGAGGGCCTCGGGGCGCCAGGGGTCGGCCGCCAGCGCCGCGGTCAGGTCGGCGCGCGCGGGCTCGTGCTGGCCACGCACCCAGCGCACGAAGCCGCGGAGGGCCAGCGGGTCGGCGGACTGAGGCGCGAGCTTCTGCGCCTCCGAGGCTGCCCGGTCGGCCTCGAGCGTCTCGCCGAGGTTGACCAGGGCGCGCGCGCGGCCTACGCGCGCGTCGATCGAGCTCGCGTCGCGCTCGAGGGCCGCGTCGAACTGCCGCAGCGCGCGGCGGTCATGCCCCTCGAGGAGCAGGGAGTAGCCCAGGGCGAGCGAACCCAAGGCCGCCTGCGGCGAGTTGCGCTCGGCGTCGGCGAGGTCCTGGGTGAGCTGCTTGCGGACGGCAGGGTCGTTGCGCCCGGGCCAGCGCAGACGAGCTCGCTCCCAGTAGGCGAGTCCGCAGGTCGGGTCGGCTCGGAGCGCCGTGTCCAGGTCTTCGAGTGCGCGCTCCAGAGCTTCGCGGTAGTCGCCTTCGCCGCTGCGCGCGGTGCGCTCATAGGCCAGGCGCGCGCGCAGCGCGTGGGCCTCGGCGCAGCCGTCGTAGGTCACGATCGCGCGGTTGCAGAGCTTGAGCGCCTCCTCGGGGTCTGCCGCGGTCTGGGCCTGGTGGACGAGCTCCTGCGCGGCTTCGCGCTGGGCGGCCACGGCGAGCGCGCGACGCGCTCCCTCGAGCACCTCGGAGACCCGGGGGTCGGCCTGCAGCGACTCGGGGAGGCCCTCGGCGTCCGCGACGACCTCCGCGGGGGCGAGGTGCGGGGCCCGGTCGAGGAAGGAGCTGAGGGTCTCGTCGAGGCGAGATTGCTCGAGGTGCGTGTGGACCGCCCAGCCGGCAAGGGCCACCCCAAGGACCGGGATCGCCACGATCATCAGCACCCAGCGCCCTCGCCCAGAGGGTGCCTCCAGGAGCGCGGGGGGCGCTGGCTCGAGTCGGCTGTCGCTGGGTGGGGGCTGCTCCATGGGCTCGGGCAGCTTCGGCGGCTCGGGGAGCTCGACCTTGACCTTCTTGGGCTTGGGCTTGGGCTTGGGCTTGGCCTCGGGGTCGCCTGGCTTGGCGCCGTCGTCCTTCGAGCGCCGGCTCCGCGCCTTGACCTCCAGGCCCTTGGCCTTGGGGTCTGGCGGGGGCTTCGCGGCGGTCTTGGGCGGGGCCTTGGACGTCTGCTTCGCGCTCACCTCGGCCGCCGCGACGGGCTCCTTGCTGGGGGCCGCGAGCAGCTCCTCGTCCTTGTCACGCCAGGCCGCGGGAGGCGGGCGCTTCGAAGGGGGCCGCTTGGTCGAGGAGGGGCCGGGCTCGCTCTGCTCGGTCTCCTGATCGGCCTCGGCGGCGGGAGGAAGCTCGGCTCCCCCTTCGTCGGCGTCAAGGCGCTTCGCCTTCCTCACGGGCGCCTTCGGCTTCGGCTGCGGTGCGGCGGCGAAGGGGTCGCGCTTGAGGGGAGGGGCTTCGTCGGGGTCGAGCTGCGGGAGCTCAGCGAGGGGGTCGTCGGCGAAGGGATCCTTCGGCGCCTTCTCCGCCTTCGGCGCCTTGGCCGCGGGCTTCGGCTTCACGGGCGCCTGTGCCTCGGGCTTCGACTTCGCGGGCTTCGCCTTGGACTTCGACGGCGCTTTGGCGGCGAAGGGGTCGCGCTCGAGGGGAGGGGCTTCGTCGAGGTCGAGCTGGGGGAGCTCGGCGAGGGGGTCGTCGGCGAAGGGATCCTTCGTGCTCCGCCGGGCGGCGGGCTTCTTCGAGACCTCGTCGGCCTCCTCGACCTCGGACGGGGAGTCGTCGGCCTCGAGCGGCTCGAGGTCGCTGAGGGGATCTCGGGTGAGGGGGTCGCTGTCTGCGGCCGCGGGCACTTCGACCGCGTGCTCCCCGCCGTCGGCGTGGTCTTCGCTCACTGCTTGTCAGGCTCGCCGGGGTCAGGGGCCTTCGAGCTCTCGATGTCCCGCAGCATCTTCTTGGCCTTGGCGTAGTTCTCCTCGCCCGGCGAGGCGTCTTCGACGAAGCGCTTCAGGTGCTTCGCTGCGCGGTCCCACTCGTTCAGGCCGTAGTACGCGACGCCGCGCATGAGGTCGAGGTAGTAGGGTTTGAAGAACGCGCGGTATTTGGCGTTCATCAGCTCCTCGGCCTTGTTGAGGTCGTCGAGCCCCTCCTCCCATTCCTTGGCCGTGCCGCCCTCACCGCGCGAGCGGTCGATGTGCAGCGCGCCGCGGTGGAACCATGCGTCGGCGAGCGTGCCGTCCTTCGAGATCGCCTTGCTGTACTCCTGCTCGGCGGTCCGCCAGTCGCCGCTTTGGCGCTTCGGGTCGTGGTGCAAGACCTTCGCGTAGTAGAAGTGCGCCTCGGCGAGGTCGTCCTGGAGCTTGATCGCGCGCTTGAGCAGGTCCTTCGCGGCGGTGTAGTCCTTGTTGCCCACCCGGATCGCAGCGCGCATGGTCAACGCGCGCGCGGTGATCTCCTCGGTCCCGGGGCGTGACTCGGCCAGGGTCAGGACGCGCTCGAGGTCCCGGTCGGCCTCTTCGTAGGTGTTCGCCAGGATTCGGATTCGCGCGCGCAGCAGGAACGCGTCGGGGTTGCGTCCGTCGAGGCCGATCGCGTTCTTCGCGTATTTCTGCGCCTTGGTCTTGTCGTCTTCTTCCCAGATCGCGACCTCCGCGAGGGTGAGCCAGGCGAGCAACTCCGGGCGGATTCCGTTGGCGCGCTCGGCGTCCTCGACCGCGCGCTTGCACTCGGCCGGGCTGGAGATCACTTGGCCGATCGGTGTGCGCTCGAGGCGCACGTACGAACGCAGCGCGAGCGCGCGCGAGTTGCTGGGGTCGAGCTCGAGGGCCTGGTCGAGGATCCGGACCACACCCTTGTCGCTGCGTCCGCTGGCGTAGTAGCGGGCTTCCGCCAGCAAGGTGTGAGCTTCCGAGGAGGAGGGGTCGAGGCTCTTCGCCTGGTCGGCGCTGGCGATCGCCTTGGAGTGGCTCCCCTGGGTCACGTAGACCCGGGCGCGCGCGAGGTAGGCCGCCACGAGCTTGCTGTTGAGCTCGATCGCGCGGTCGTAGTGGGTGAGCGCGTCCCCGTAGCGCCGGCTCATTTCCTCCTTCAGCCCGCGCGCCAGCCGCCCCAGAGCGCCGTCTGGGTCGAGCTCTTCGACGCGACGCAGGCTGCCCAGCGCGGCGCGGCCATCGTTCTCGAACAGGTAGAGCTCGCTGTGAAACAGGTAGGCCTCGGCGGAGGTCTCGTCGAAGCCGATCGCCTGGTTCAGGTCAGCGCGGGCGCCCTTGGTGATGTCCGTCGGCTCCGACCCCGGCTTCTCCGCAGCGGCGCGGCGGTCGAGCGCGAAGCGGATTCGGGCGCGCTCGACCCAGGCCTTGGCCAGGGTCGGGTCGAGCTCGAGCGCGCGATCGCAGATCTTCTTGCGCTCGTCGAGGGTCAGCGCCTTCTCGAGCTCGTCGAGCACGGTCAGGGCTTCGGCCTTCTTCTCGTCCGCGGCCACCGTCTCGCGGAGGGTCGCCATGAGCTGCGCGACCTTGGGGTCTTCCTGGACCTCCGGGGGCAAGCGCTCGCCCTCCTCGAGCTTGGCGCGCGCGTCGTCGTCGGGCAGGTTCAACCAGCGCTCGAGGTCCTTCTTGCTCCGGCTCTTCGAGCCGGCGATCGAGAGCCCGATGCCCACGGCGGCGACGACCGCGATCCCCGCGAGCAACACGATCCACAGCGGCTTCCTCTGCTCGCGGCGCAGCGCCGGGTGCGCCGCGCGGCGACGCGCGGACTTGCGCCGGGGCTTGCCGTCGGCCTCCTCCTCTTCGTCCTCGTCTTCCACCACCTGGCTGAGGCTGTTGGGCGTGGGGAGGTTGGGATTGCGGAAGGGAGAGGGCTTGTCGGGCGAGGGGGCGAGGTCGAGTTGGAAGCCCGTGCCTTGCTTCTGCGTGCCAGCGGGGCCGCGGGACCCGTGGGGCTGGGTGCCGTGCGGCCCACGGCTGCCGTCGGGCCGGGTGCCGCCGGGGCCGCGACTCTGAGGCCCGTGCGAGCCCGAGGGGAGCAAGCCAAAGCCCTGGCTCCCGGGTCCCTGAGACCCATAGCCCTGGGAACCCGGGGGAAACTGCGAGCCGTGGGCGTGGCTCCCGAAGCCGCTCCCTGCAGGTCGACCGAAGCCGCTGCCTGCGGGCTGACCGAAGCCGCTGCCCGCGGGGTGGCCGAACCCGCTGCCCATCATGGTCGGGCCGTCGGGGTCCATGGTGTGAGGGATCACCGGGCCGCCGCCCATGGCGTCGGGGTCCATGGTGTGAGGGATCACCGGGCCGCCGCCCATGGCGTCGGGGTCGATGGTGTTGGGGATCGCGCCGCCGCGGAACATGCCCGAGCCGGGCATGGCGTCGGGGTCGATGGTGTTGGGGATCGCGCCGCCCCCGAACATGCCCGAGCCCGCGGTCGCGTCGGGGTCGATGGTGTTGGGGATCGCGCCGCCCCCGAACATGCCCGAGCCTGCGGTCGCGTCGGGGTCGATCGTGTGCGGGATCACCGGGCCACCGCCGGGCATGGCGTCAGGGTCGATGGTGTTGGGGATCGCGCCGCCCCCGAACATGCCGGAGCCGACCATGGCGTCGGGGTCGATGGTGTGCGGGATCGGGGCGGAAGACGGCTGACCGAACATGCCCGAGCCGACCATGGCGTCGGGGTCGATGGTGTGAGGGATCGGGGCGGAAGACGGCTGGCCGAACATGCCGGAGCCGACCATGGCGTCGGGGTCGATGGTGTGCGGGATCGGAGACGTCGAGCCGCTCTGGCTGCTGTGAGGCAGCTGAACCAGCTGCGAGCCCGAAGAGCCGACCTTGTATTGCCCGCTCTGAGAGGCCGAGAAGGCCTGAAAGGCGTCGCGGAGGGTGTCGCGGTCCGCCATCTCGTGCTTGGCCAGGACCTGGGCGAGGTTCACCTGTGGGTGCTGCTGGCGGTAGCCTTGGAGCAGGCGATAGGCCTCTCGCGCCTGCTCCTGGTCGATCATGCCCTGGTTCATGAGGTAGCGACCGAAGGCGATCTCGGGGTCTTCGTAGCGCCCGCTCGCCGACCCCCCACCCACGGGGTAGGCGCCGCTGCCCACGGGGTAGGCGCCGCTGCCCACGGGGTAGGCGCCGCTGCCGGCAGGGTAGGCGCCGCTGCCGGCGGGAAAGCGGCCGCTCGACGAGCCGCTGGAACTGCCTGCTAGCATGAGGTCCCTCATATCCGCCGCGGAAGCGAGTCCTTCAGAAACGATGACTTGGGCCAACGAGCAGGGCGTGTTGCTCGCTGCTTGCCTTTGCCGACAGGCTTCGACCTGGGCTGAGGTGAGGAGATTCCTCGCCATCACCAGGGAAGCGACGTCTTCGTCGGTCATGAGCGCCATGGATTCAGTATCACCAAGTGCCGTATCCCCTGCAACATACGCAATCTTCGCGGGCGCTCTCGCGAGGGGCAGACGCCGGAGGAGCCCATGACCGCGCTGCTGCGCCTGCGGCTAACCGTGCTTCGCCGGCGCTACGGCTCTCCGCTGGAGGGCTTCGTGCTCCTCGGGCTGTGCGGGTTGGCCTGGGTGGGTGGCGGGGCCGCCGCGGGGCGTAAGCTGCCTCCCGAGTGGGCCGGCGTCGCGTTCTCCTTGGGGTGGTTGGGGCTCGCCGTCGCCTTTGGCTTCCTCGGGCGGCGCCAGCTCTACACCGCGCGGGAGCTCGCGCTCTTGCTCCCGGCGGGCGTCTCGTCGGGGGCGCTCGTGACCGCGCGGGGCGTGGAGGCCACGCTGTTCGCCCTCGCCGCCAGCGCCCCCGGCGTGAGCTGCGCGGCGGGCTACGCCAGCGCACTCGAGCTCGGCCTGGCGGGGCCAGCGACCGTCGCCTGGTGGGTGATCGCGTCCCTCGCCCTCGCCGCGCTGAGCCTGCTCGTCGCGTGGGGGGTGGCCGGAGGGCCGCTGACCCAGGCGCTGACGCTCGCCGCGGTGGGCGGGGCGGGGTGGGCCGCGTGCGTCGGCCTGGGGGCGGGATCCTG
>JAGQRJ010000359.1 GCA_020425635.1 Planctomycetota bacterium
CAATGTAGGGGCGGAGCTTGCCTCCGCCCGCCCACACCGCACGCCTCCGGCCCCCTGCCTTCAATGCCTTCAATGTACGGGCGGAGCTTGCCTCCGCCCGCCCACACCGCACGCCTCCGGCCCCCTGCCTTCAATGCCTTCAGTGCCTTCAATGTAGGGGCGGAGCTTGCCTCCGCCCGCCCCACACCGCACGCCTCCAGCCTGCCCTAAGCCGCGCTGAGCCCTCCCGGGCCTCGCTACGCCTGGATCGCGGGCGCTACGTCGTTCCACGGCAAGCTGGGTGGCGGCGGGGGATCCCCGGTCACGCCACACCGCGGGCACGGCTCGTGGACCCCCGCGCAGGCCGCGTGATAGACCACCAGGCACTCGCTGCAGGCGACCAGCGCCTGCCACGAGTCCACGACCTCGAAGCAACACGGGCAGGGCCGCCCAGGCTCACGGGGCGCGTCGGGCCGCGCGCGCAGCTCGATCCGCCGGCTGACCGCGGGTCGCCGTCGGCCCTCCAGCCACGAGCGCACGACGCGCCACTGCGCGTCCTCCTCCTCATGCGCCTCCAGGAGGTCGGGCCGCGCAAAGAGCAACCGCCAGCGCTCGGACGCCCTCTCGAACTTCGCCATACCCTCACTCTGGCCGCCGCGTGCAGGACTTACCAGCGCCGCGCGCGCCGCTCCCCCCAGCCCACAGGACTTAGCGCCCCTCCGCGCCCCCTGACGCCCGCCAAGCCAGGCGCTGTCGGGGTCGCAGGCGATACTCCCCGGGATGGTTCGCCCCGCACTCGTCCAAGGCCTCAACCCTGCCCAGCGCGAGGCGGTCCTGCACCAGGACGGCCCGCTCCTGATCCTGGCCGGCGCCGGCTCGGGCAAGACCCGCGTGATCACGAGCCGAATCGCGGCCTTGATCGACCGCGGCGTCGACCCCGAGCAGATCGTGGCGATCACCTTCACCAACAAGGCCGCGGGCGAAATGGGCGAGCGCGTCGAGGCGCTGCTCCCCAAGGGCAGCGCGCAGCCCCGGGTCCAGACCTTCCACGCCTTCGCGGTGCGCCTGCTGCGCCGCTTCGCCGACCGGATCGGCTTCCCCCGGGGGTTCTCGATCCTCGACCGCGACGACCTCCTGGCCCTCGTGCGCGAGGCGGCGCTCGCGGCCGGGGTCGACGTGAAGCGCACCAGCGCCCCCGACCTGGCCCACGGGATCGGCCGCGCCAAGGAGCGCCTCGACGACGCGGCCTACATCGCCGAGGCCGACAGCGACCTCAAGCTCGCGATCGCCAAGACCCTGCCCAAGTACCGCATGCTCCAGCGGATCCGCGGGGGCATGGACTTCGAAGACCTCGTCGCCGGCGCGGTGCAGCTGCTCGAAGAGCACCCGGACGTGCGCGCCCAGGTCCTGGGCGAGATCCGCTACGTGCTCGTCGACGAATACCAAGACACGAACCACGCGCAGTATCGCCTGGCCCGGCTGCTGGCCGGCGAGTCGTGCAACCTGGCCGTGTGCGGCGACCCCGACCAGTCGATCTACGGCTGGCGCGGGGCCGACATGGGCAACATTCTGCGCTTCGAAGCCGACTTCCCCGGCGCCAAGGTGGTGCTGCTCGAGGAGAACTACCGCTCGACGGCCACGATCCTCACCGCGGCCAACGCGCTGATCGCCCACAACAAGGAGCGCAAGGAGAAGCAGCTGCGCGCGACCGCGGGCGAGGGCAACCCGGTCTACGTGCGCCGCTGCCTCGACGCCGAGCTCGAGGCGCGCTACGTAGGCGAGCGGATCGAGAAGCTGCTCGAGCAGGGCGTGCCGCCCGGCGAGGTCGCCGTGATCGTGCGCACCGGGATCCTGGCCCGGGCTTACGAAGAGGCCCTGCTCAAGCGCAACCTCCCGGTCACCACCTCGGGCGGCACGGCCTTCACCGACCGCCGCGAGGTCCGCGACGCGCTGTGCCTGGTGCGCCTGGCCCTCAACCACGCCGACGACCTGGCGGCCATGCGCGCGCTCAAGCTGACCCGCGGCGTGGGCAAGCGCGCCCTCGAGCGCCTGACCGAGCACCAGCGCACGGCCCAGGGCTCGCTGGTCGACGCCTGCCGCGAGGCCGAGCGCGTGGCCGGCCTGACCCCCGCCCAACGCAGCGAGCTCAAGTCCTTCTCGGGGTGGGTCGACGGCCTCGCCCACTCCGCCACCGGCGTCGAGCAGCTCGTGGCCGCCGCCGTCGAGAAGAACCCGGTCGCGCCCCCCACCGAGCCCGGGGCCCCCGACCGCCAGGGCAGCCTGAACCTGCTGCTCGACGCCGCCCGCGACCAGGACCGCCGCAAGGCCAAGAAGCCCTTCCGCGACCGCGCCCGCGAGTTCCTCGACCGCCTGGCCTTGCTCTCCTCCTCCGAGAAGGACGAGCACAAGGCCGAGCGGGTGCTGGTGACCACGGTCCACGCGGCCAAGGGCCTCGAGTTCTCCCACGTGTTCTGCGTGGCCATGGAGGAGGGCACCTTCCCCCACGAGCGCGCCGTGTTCGAGGGCACCGACGAGGAGGAGCGCCGCCTGGCCTACGTGGCCTTCACCCGGGCCCGGCGCCAGCTCACGATCACCTACGCCAACTCCCGCGCCGCGCGCCTGCGCTCCCAGCAGACCCGCCGCCCGAGCCGCTTCCTCTACGAGCTCCCGGCCGCCCTGCTCTGGGACCCGGTGCGCTCCGAGCCCCACGAGCTGCCTCCGCCCCCGGAGGAGGAGCCAGCCCCCGCCGCGCCGGCCCAGACCCCGACCGCCCAGCGCCCCGCCCGCCACGGCACGAAGCCGCTCCTCGGCCTCGGCCTGACGCCCAGGAAGGCCAGGCCCAAAAGCTCGCTCTGGTCCCGCCCCCTCGCCGGCAAATGACCTCCCGGGCAGTTGACCGCCCCGGCCCCCACGCATTACCATGCGCCCACAGGCGGCATAGCTCAGTCGGTTAGAGCGACGGCTTCATAAGCCGTAGGTCACTGGTTCAAGTCCAGTTGCCGCTATTGCCTGAGGCGCCCGCGACCGTTGAGGTTGCGGGCGTTTTGCGTTGGTTTCTGCGTGCCCCTGAGCGCGTCGCGAAGCCGCCAGGCACCCGGATCCTGCGGCCCCCAAAGGCCGCAGGATCCGGCCCACCCTGGGAACGGACTTCTTCGCGTGGTCAGCGGCGCAGGTCGGCGGCGCCTTCCGCGTAGCTCACGCGGAGCTGAGCCAGGGTATCGAGGACGGCCTCGTGCTGGGCGAGGCTCTGGAACACGAAGAGTTGTCCGCGGTAGGTCTGCATGCTCGTCGGACCGTCCCACTGCTCCTCGCCGAGTGACTCGTACACCAGCTCCTCGACGAGGTCGTGGTCGAGCCAGGTCGACAGGTCCCGGATCTCGAAGACTTCGAGCGAGACGTCACGGTCGCCATGCGAGCAGTCGTCGATCACGATCGTCTCGTGAGAGAGCCGGAGCGACAGATCGGTTTGCTCCACGATCAGCGACAAGGCGGCCTCGAGCGAGAGCTCCCTCGAGCGCAGCGACACGTTGCAGAGGTCCGCGTCGACGTCACTCCCGATCACGAGGTTGAGCCCAGTCCGAACCTGAAGGTCGCGCACCACCTCCCTCAACGGGGCGTCGACGAAGTTCAAGCTCACGCGCTGCGTGGCCATGGCCTGCTCGAGGGCGGCGATCCACGCGGGCCGCTGCGCGGAGGTCCGCGTCCCGCTGCGCAGGCGGTCGATCAGCGCGCGCACCCTGGCTTGTTGCGAGGGCGGCAGCCGAGCGATCAGCACACCGTTCGTGAACTCCAGGTAGCCGTCGTGGTCGGGGAGCTCTTCGCAGAGCAGGTCGATCAGCAGCTCGCCGTCGACTTCGTGCCCCCCGAGCCTGCGGGCGCTTCCGTCGACGAGGTCCTCGACCCGGTAGATCGCGGTGGTCTGCTCCTCAGGGTCCTCAGAGGAGTGGATCCACACGCTCCCACCGCGAACGCGCAGCCTCAACGCGTCGTTGCACGAGAGGATCAGGTTCAGCGCGTTGTGCACGCTGACGTCCTTCACGCGCAGGCTGACCACGAGCCGCTCGTTGTCGACGAGGTCTCGGGCGCTGGCGCTGATCCCGTAGTCGAGGTCGGTGACCTCGGCGAGGTAGCGGAGCGCTTCGACGAACCCGGTCTTGGAGAAGTCGAGGCTGACCCGTCGGCTGTCGAGGTAGGCCTGGGTGGCTTGGGCCTCCGCTGCCAGAGCGGCGCGGCGGCTGCGCAGCGCGGAGTTTCGCGCGACGGCCTCGTCGAGGAGCAGCGCTCGCTCCGCAGCGGAGATCGGCACCCCTGGCTCCTCGAACTCGCACAACGTGCCGAAGCACCCGCTGGCCTCGCCGTCCTCCTGGTCGCTGCCTCGAAGCGTGGAGCCCTGCGCGCATGCGTGCTGCTCTGAGGTCTCACCCTGCGTCGCGTCTGGCTGCGCTGAACTCGGCACTGCCGGTTCGTGGTCCCCGACGAGGTAGCCCCCGCCAAAGGCCAGCGCGACCCCCGCGACGAAGAGCACGCGAAACCAGAGGATTCGATAGCGATACAGGCCGATCGGGCGTTCCTCACCGGACCACCTGGGAATCCTCATGAAACCTCCTCGGGGCTGTGGGCTATTACGCCGAGCCCATGTCTCGAGTTCCCACGTCTCGAGCGACGCAGAGCCTGCGAGTGAGCAGTCAGCTAGACGGCGGTGGAGGCGCGCCGCTCTGGCGTCAGGAACCCCAGGGACGCAGCAGGCATGCCCAGCGTCGCGAAGATCCCCTCCAGGCAGCGTTGCTCGCGCGGCGAGAAGCGCACCTTGCGCGCCGCCACCTCGCTGAGCCGCTCCAGCAAGAGCCCGTGCTCCGCAGGGGTGTCCCCGATCTGCAGGCGACCGTCGCCGCGCGACTCGAACTCGAGGCGCAGCGCGGTGTCGGGGTCGATCTGGAGCTCTGCGCGCAGAGCGTCGAGCGAGGCGCGTTCCTGGCGGTCGAGGCGGCCGTCGCAGTGCACGAAGCGCGCGACGGCGCGGTAGACGCGCTCGGTCCCTGGCGAAACGACCGCTCCCCCCGCGGCGGCCCGGAGCGTGGCTGGAGCGCCAGGCGGGGGGGCCTCCCGAGACGCGCCGCGCGCCAAGCGCGGGGCGAGGCGCCGGCCCCAAACGGCTCCCACGCACGCTCCCAGAAGCGCGCCTGCCGCGAGCCCCAGGCCCAGCCACTCGCCCCGCGGCTCGGAGACCCCACCCGCTGCGTTGGCGAGCACCAGCACCCACCCAACGCTGCCCGCGAGCCCGACCCCCACGCCGTACGAAACCGTCCGCCGGGCGTCGGCTCCGCCGCCCTGCCGCTCACCGGTCACCTTGAACCTCCGCTCCACTCTCGCTCGGGCTCGGTGCACGCCGCGTGCCGTCGACGTCCAGGAGACTTGACCGTCTCGCCCCGAGTCACCGCGCGCCGCAGCGACACCACGGTGTGCTGCAAGCAGGAATACCTGTCGACGCAGCGTCAGCCATGCCCGCCGAGGTCCCCTTCGACGAGCGCGGGCAGTGAGACCGAGCCGAGCCCCGGGAGACGCTGGGAAGCAGCTCCCTGTGGCTCTCGCGGCGGGTCGAGGGAGCCCGTCGGAAGTGAGGGGAGGAGGGCCGCTACCTCGGCGGAGTCGAGGTAGCTTCGAGGCGCTCCTCGAGGCCCACGGCCGGCTCCCTGGCGGCGGGGGAGGCGCTCGGAGGCGAGCCTTCAGCCTGGAGCGAGCTGGAAGCCGCCGAGGCGCTGGGCGGCGGCGTGGGGGTCAGGTCGAGGAGCACCGCCGCGGGGTCCTCGAAGGCGGGGGTCGCGAGCGCTTGACCAGGGGTCGACGCGCCGGCGACGTGGAGTTGGGTCGAGCCGCCTTGGACCCGGATCCTGTGGTCGCGGAGCCTGCGCCGCACCTGTTTGTAAACCGTGACCGCGACCGCGTAGCGACCGCCCGTGAGCCCCTCGCCCGCGTCGAGCTCACAGGCGTCGAAGGTCAGGGTCGGCGAGTCCCCCTGCCAGGTGCGCAGCACCTCGCCGTTGCGCAGCAGCGACCAGAGGAACTCGGCTCCGGCGTAGTCGATCGGCTGACCGTCCCGAGGGACGAGCTCGAAGTGGACCTGGGATCCCGGGTCGAGGTCCGCCGGGCGCAGCGGGTGCTCGGGAGACCCCAGCCGAGTAGCGACGACGTCGGCCGCGGGCAGCTGGTGCGGGTGTTGCCAGAGGGAGGGGTAGCCGCTGAGCACGGCGACCATGGAGACGGTGGTGGCCACGGCGGTGGGCAGTCCCCACACCGAGCGCGCGAAGCGGCCTGCTGCCTGGATCATGGGAACTCCTCGACCGAGGCGGACTCGGTGCTGGGGGTGGGAGGCGCAAGACCTCCAGGCCGAACGCGGTGCAAAGCCCGCGCCAGCGTTAACTCGCGCTTGAGCCGGGACCAAGCCCCCTCACTGCCCTTTCAGCGTGGGTCCCCTTGGCCTCGACGCGGGACGATCCGCGGCCCCTCCCCAGCCCCGTCGCGCCGGGCGGGGTCAGCGCCGCGGGGCGACCAGCTCCGCGCGCTGCGCGCGCACCCGAGCGGCCTCGGCTGCGGGCAGCCCGAGCCCGAGCGCCGTGTCGTAATCGGTGAGCGCCTGGACCTCGTGCCCCAAGGCCCCGTGACTGGTGCCCCGAAGCACGAAGAGCTCGGCGAGGCGCCTCCCCAAGGCCTGCGCGCGGTCGAAGTCGGCGACCGCCTCGGCGTGCCGCCCGAGCCGCGCCAGGACCTTGCCGCGCTGGAGGTAGGCCGTGCCGTGCCGCGGGTCGAGGGCGATCGCGCGCCCGAAGGCCTCGAGCGCCTCGCGGTCGCGTTCGAGCACCACGAGCAGCGCCCCGCGGTTGAAGTGGGCCATGACGCAGTCTGGGGCCTGCGCGAGCGCGCGGTCCTGATCCGCGAGCCCCTCCGTCCCCAGGCCCAGCTCCGCCTTGCTGAGCCCCCGCAGGCTGTAGACCTCGGCGAGGGTCGGGTCGAGGGCGAGGGCGCGGTCGTAGTCGACGATCGCCTCGTCGTAGCGACCCAGGCTCGCCAGGCTCGACCCCCGACGCGCGTAGGCCTCGGGGTCGGTGGGAGCGAGCCGGAGGGCCTCGCTGAGCGACGCGATCGCGTGCTGGTGCCGCCCCAGCGCGCCCTCGCTGACGCCGCGTTGGAGGTAGGCCCGCGAGGCGCCCGGATCGCGCGCCAGGGCGCGGGAGAGGTCCTCGAGCGCCTCGGCGTGGCGCCCGAGCTGACCCTTGTAGACCGCCCGCTGGGTCAGCAGCCGGGCGTTCTCCGGGGCGGCGGCCACCGCGCGGTCGAAGTCGGCGAGCGCCTCGTCGACCTGGCCCAGCTCCGCGCGGGCCGTCCCTCGATTCGCGAACACGGAGCCGCTCCTCGCGCCGAGCTCGATCGCGCGCTCGCAGTCGGCGAGCGCCTCGGCGTAGCGCCCGAGGCTCAGGTTGCACGCGCCGCGCCCGGCGTAGGCCGCCACGCAGTTCGGGTCCACACCGAGGGCCAGGTCGCAGTCGGCGAGCGCCTCCTCGTCGCGCCCGAGTGTGGTCTTGCACTGGCCTCGGTTCGTGTAGACCCCTGCGTCCCTGACCCCCCCCGCGATCGCCCGGTCGTAGTCTTCGAGCGCGAGCTCGGTTTCGCCCAGCAAGCGCTTCGCGTCTGCCCGATTCGCGAACGCGAGCGCGTGCCCGGGCTCGACGCGGAGCGCCTCGTCGCAGTCCGCCAGCGCCTCGGCCAGGCGGCCGAGCTGCACCTTGGCCGTCGCCCGGTTGACGTAGTGCCGCGCCCGGCGGAGCCCGAGCTGGATCGCGCGGTCGTAGTCGGCGATCGCGTCGGCGTGCCGTCCGCGCACCAGGGACCTCAGCCCGCGCTCGGCGTAGGCCTCCGCGTAGTCGGGGTCGAGCTCGAGCGCGCGCTCGAGGTCGCGCTGCGCGTCGTCGAGGCGCTCGAGGCTCACCTCCCCCAGCGACCGGGCCAGGTAGGCGCGCGGCTCGCGCGGGTCGAGGGCCAGCGCCTCCTCGCAGGCCTCGAGCCCGTTCTGATACCGGCCCACTTCATACGCCGCCCGCGCCGCTTCGAGCAGCGCCGCGACCCGCGCCTGCCTCGCCGCCTCGGGGTCGCGGGCGCGCAGGGCCAAGGTCGCGCCCGCCGCGCCCAGGAGGCCCACGCTCAG
>JAGQRJ010000360.1 GCA_020425635.1 Planctomycetota bacterium
ATCGGGCCGAGGTCGGTTGAGCAATTGGAAGGAAGGAAGGATTGTCGTAGCTGGACGCGCCGAGTCGGAAGGAAGGAAGGAAGGATTGGAGGAAGGAAGGATTGGGTGGCGCGTCCTCGCTTGTTGACTCACCCGATGCGAGCCGAGTACCGAAGCGAACGTTCACTAAGTCCTGTGGTCCCGAGCGGAGCGTCGTTGCGTCTTCCCAGGATTGGCATTTGGCTCACACGATCGTCTCCCCGACACGCACTTCGTTCCCGCTGCCGGACGGGTCGCGCGCTCGAACCAAAGAACAGGCGCTCTCGCCGCGGTCTTCGGCCGGAGCGGAAGACGACGACGGAGCGCCGGTGTAGGGAACGCGGAGGCGAGGTCTTCGGAGGAAGGAGGTCGGAAGACGGCGTCTCAGCGTGTGTTTCGCGTGGGCCAGCGCATACGGCCCGTTGGGGATCAGCCCCCCTTGTTGGCCAGCGCCCGCAGCTCCCTGTCAGCCCAGCGACCCGCGGCCCTCGGGGGGTGAGCCCGAGGAGCCTCGCTCCGAGGGCGAGGGCGCCTCGGAGAGATCGAGAGGCTCCCTGAGATCAGGCGGGGCGAGGTCCGCAGGGTTGGAGGGCCCAGGCCTGGAGCGCCGGACCCAGGCTGACCTTGGCGGCGGCCGCAGGGTCGACGCGCTGCAGGGCGTCTAGACGGGCGCTGAGGGCCACCGCGGCGGAGTTGAGCTCGAGCTGCTCGGCCGGGTTGAGCGGGAGGCCCATGGCGTCACGCTCGAGCAGGCGGCGCACGCGAGACAAGCTGAGCTTGTTCACGCGAGGGCCGCGCCCTTGGCCAGGGCGGTGCCGCCGCGGCGCAGGCGACGCAGGCGGTCGCTCTTGGTCTCGACCGAGGCCGCGTGGCAGGTGCGGTTGCGGTAGACCAGGTTTCCGTTGGCGAACAGCTTCAAGATGCTGCGCATCAGCTGCTCGATCTTCTCGCCCTCTTGCCGGGATTGCTCGTAGCGGACGCCGCTCCAGTCGCGTTGCTCCATGATTCGATTCCTCTGCTTACCTGTTGCCTCGTGTTCCCCAAGCCCTCAGGTGCATCAGCCAAACAGCTGCTGCGCCAACAGGTGGAAGTCCTCGCCGTTCCCCGGTTCCAGCTCGTCGGGGGCCCACACCTCGGCGTGGTCGCCGCACCCCACGAACACCACCTCACGCTCGATCCCAGCCAGCTGACACTGCTCCTCGCCGAGGGTGATCCGCCCTTGCTTGTCCGGCGCCACGGGCGTCGCAGACATGCGGATCCGGCGTAGGTAGCTGCGGATCGCCTTGCTGCCGATGCCCAGCGCTTGGGTGCGCATGGCCTCGAGACGTTGCAGCGCGGCGTCGAAGCTGGCCTGAGGGTAGAGCGCCAGGCAGTTGTCCCCTCCGAGCTGGCGGCAGAGGACGTAGTCCTCGGACCCCTGCGCGGAATGAACCGCTTCCCGGAACAGCTTGGGGATCGCAACCCGCCGCTTGCCGTCGAGCGCGTGGCGATGCGAGCCGAGCAGATTCAGCTGCGGCTCCCCTTCACGCTCTGGCTGGCTCACGGTTGACTCCGATTCCCCACTGATCCCCACTGACCACCACTCTACTCCTAGGTCCGACAGCGAGCAAGTCCAACCTGTTGCGATCTCAGGAGCTACATCAAATTCATGCATGCATGGGACTTACGCGATTCCTGTGGGCGCTTGACCCCCTGTAATCCGTGCGTTCTTGGCTGCTTGAGAGAAAAAAAGTCAAGGTTCTAGGATGGACGCTTTCCCCACTCTTCCCCACGACTTGGGTCGGGGTGGGAGCGGGTGGGGACGGGGGGTAGGGTGTCGCGCATGGCGGTAGGACGGTTGCTTCGAGACTACGCGTCGCGCTGGGCGCTGCTGCGCGTGCTCACTCGCCGCGAGCTGGTCGCGCGGTATCGCGGGACCGCGCTCGGGTTTGGCTGGTCCCTGTTCCAGCCAGCCTTCACCCTGGTGGTCTACGCGCTCGTGTTCGGCGTGTTCGTGCAGGTCGGGGTCGAGCGCTATCCCGCCTTCCTCTGCGCGGGCCTCGTGCCCTGGACCTGGTTCGCGCAGTCCACGGCCATGGGCACGACCTCGATCCTGGGTCACGCGCCCTTCCTCAAGCAGGGCTCCATGTCGCCGGCGATCCCGCCTGGGGTGATCGCGCTCGCGACCGCGGTGAACTTCTTCCTGACCCTCCCTCTGGTCGTGGGACTGATCTGGCTGCTCGGGGAGCCTCCGGGGGTGAGCCTCGCGTTCCTGCCGGTGTTGATCGCGATCCAAGGGCTGCTGTGCTGGGGCCTCGCGCTGTGCCTGGGGGTGCTCTGCGTCCGCTATCGCGACCTGGCGCAGCTCGTGCAGACCTTGCTGCCCCTCGCGTTCGTGCTCACGCCCGTGCTCTATCCCGCCGAGCGCGTGCCGGCGAGCTTCGCCTGGGTGCTCGCGATCAATCCCCTCGCGCCGCTGGTCGAGGGCTATCAGCGGGCGTTCCTCGGCCGCGGCGCCCCGCCCCTGGGGGTGCTGATCCCGCTGGCGCTCGGGGTGGGGTGCGTCGTCGTCGGCGCCTGGCTCAGCGAGCGCTCGCGCGACCGGATCGCGGAGGAGCTGTGAACGCCCTCGTCGTCGAGGGGGTGAGCAAGACCTTCCGCTACTGCCCTCAGCTGCCCGGAGGCGGGAGCCTCAAGTCGGCCGTCCTCGCCTGGCTGCGGGGTCGGCGCACACCGCGGGTCGAGGTCGCGGCGCTGCGCGACGTGAGCTTCAGCGTCGAGGCTGGAGAGGCCCTGGGGGTGCTGGGCGCCAACGGCGCAGGGAAGTCGACCCTGCTGCGGCTCGTCGCGGGGGCGTATCGCCCCGACGCGGGGGAGGTGCGGGTCGCGGGTCGTGTGGGGCGTCTGCTGGAGCTCGGCGCGGGCTTTCACCCCGACCTCTCCGGCGCGGAGAACGCCGAGATCGCGGCTCTGGTGGCCGGCCTCTCGCTCCCAGACTACCGCGCGCTGCGCGACTCGATCCTCGCGTTCAGCGAGCTCGGCGACTTCTGGACCGCGCCGCTGCGCACCTACTCCAACGGCATGCTGCTCAGGCTCGGCTTCGCGGTGGCCACCGCGATTCGGCCGAGCCTGCTCGTGGTCGACGAGGTGCTCGCCGTCGGCGACGCCGGCTTCCAGGCCAAGTGCCGCGAGCGGATCGCGGCGCTCCGCGCCGAGGGCGTCGCGCTCCTGGTCGCCTCGCACGGCTTGCACGAGCTCGAGGCCACCTGCGAGCGGGTGCTGTGGCTCGAGGGGGGGCGCGTGCGCGCTCTGGACCGCACGCCGGTCGTGCTCGCCGCCTACCGGGAGTCGGGCCCCTGACCCCGCGAGGGGCGGTGCTGGCGCTGACCGCGGCCGGAGCGCTGCTGCGCGGCGCCGCCGCGGGCCGCGCCGCGGTGATCTCGCGCGACGCCGCCGGATACCTCGACGTGGCCGCGTCGCTCCGCGCCGGCGAGTTTGGCGCGGCCCTCGCGCACCACGTCCCGCCCGGCTATCCGCTCTTGCTCGCCCCAGCGGGCGGAGACTTGATCCTGGCCGGCTGGCTGACCGCGATCGCCAGCGCCCTGGTGGTGCCCTTCGCGGCCCTCGCGGCGGGCCAGCGCTTCGGGGCGAGGGTCGCCGTGTGGACGGCGGCCCTCGCCGCGCTCTGGCCTTTGGGGATCGAGCTCGGCGGCGAGCTGCTCTCCGACGGGCCCTTCGTGGCCTGGGTGGTCGGGGCCCTCGCGTGCGCCGACCGCGCGATCCTGCGCGCGCGCGGCGACTGGCGCTGGTCGCTGGCCGCGAGCGCGCTGGGGGCCCTGGGCTACTTCACCCGCCCCGAGGGGGTGCTGGTGCTCGGGGTGGTCGGCCTGGCGCTCGCGCTCGCCGGGATCGCGCGGCGCCGGCCGGCGTTGGTGGCTGCGGTCGCGGGGCCGGCCTGCGCCGCGGTCGTGCCCTACCTGCTCTGGATCCGCAGCCGCCCCGTGCTCGGCGGCAGCGAGGCCGGCGCCTGGAAGCTGACCCTCAAGCGCAACCTCGGCGAGCGGCTCGCGATCGTGACCCCGGGGCTGCTCGCGAACCGCGCCGGGCGCCTGGGGCTCGCGTGGGGGGTCGCCCTGGGGCCGGCCGGCGGACTCGTCGCCGCGTGGGGGTTGGTTCACTGGGCGCGGACCCGCGGACGCCCTCCGGGGTCCGTGGCCCTGCACCTCGGCGCGGGTCTGCTGCTCTGCGCCGCCTACCTCGTGGTGCGCGTCGACCCGCGCTACGGATTGACCCTCGTCGGGCTCTGCCTCCCCTGGCTCGGGCTGGCGGGTCGCGGGCTGGCTCGCGATCGACGCTGGCGGGTCGGGCTCCTCGCGTTGGCCGTCGTCAGCGCGGGGGCGGTCGCCTCGCGTCCGCGGCGCGCCGACAAGGCGTCGCTGCGCGACGCGGGGCTGCACCTGCGCGCGACGGGCGCGCGGCGGGTGCTGGCGCACGACTCGCGCGCGGCCTTCTACGCGGGCGCCGAGGCCGAGCACCTGCTGCTGCGGATCCCGGATCCGCAGCAGCACACACCCGATCGAGTGGTCGCGCTCGCGCGGGAGCTGGGGGTCGACGCGGTGGTGTGGCGCGTGCGTCGGCCAGAGGACGCAGGCGCGCTCCGCGGCCTGGGCCCACCGGAGTCGACCTTCGGCGGCGACGGCTCCGTGCGCCTCGAGGTCTATCGGCTGACGCGTTAGTCCCCGCCCCTGCCCCTACCCCTGGAGCGGGTCGTCGACCTCGGGGATCCGCCAGCGTCGACCCGCGACCCTGAGGACGACGTCGTCCTCGTCCTCTTCCAGCCAGGGGGCGAGGTCCAGGGTCGCCTGCGGGGAGAGGCGGATCACCCAGCTGCCGTCCCGGCCGGCGGCGTAGAGGACCCCCTCGGGGTCGCGGCGCAGGGTCTCGGGGCGGAGGGGCTCTGACTCGCCGCCGGTGAGCTCGAGCACCGGGGGGGCAGGCGGTGTCCCTGCGGCGCGGCGGGCGTGGAGGGGGGCGCCTTCGACGGTGAGGTAGACGTAGTGCAGGTCGTTGCGCAGGGCGTAGCGGCCGTCGGGGGCGCGGACGATCCAGCGGGCGAACGCGGCCGCAGTCCCGGGGTGGGCGACGGGCTGTTGCCCGCTGTAGAAGTCGCCCTCGCGGTCGAGCCGGAGGTCGGTCTCCCGGCTCAAGCCAAAGCGAGCCAGCTCGGACTCGTCGAGCTCGTCGCTAGGCGTTGGGCGCACTCGGGGCCTCCGGGGGCCAGGCGCCCACGACGCAGGCAGCCGCGGAGACCGCGGCGGTCTCGACCCGGAGCACGAGCGGGGCGAGGCGCAGGGGCAGGAAGCCGCGCGCGACGAGGGCGTCTCGCTCCGCCGGGGTGAAGCCTCCGGCGGGGCCGACCGCGACCGTCAGCCGAGGGGCCGGCGCGCCGGACAGGCGCGAAGCGAACCACTCGGGGCCCTCGGGATCGGCCAGCCATCCCTGAGCCCCCTCGAGCTTCAGCGCGGTCAGCGCGTGTGGTTCGGTGATCTCGAGCAAGGAGTTGCGGCCCGATTGCTTGGCGGACTCGAGCGCCCAGCGCGCGAGGGTCTCCGCGGGGACCGGCTCTCCGCCGCGCTCGGAGCGCAGGGGGATCAAGCGCTCGACCCCGAGCTCACCGAGGGCTTCGACCATGCGCTGGGCGCGCTTGCGGTCGGGCAGCCCGACGGCGAGGGTCAAGCGCACGGGCGAGGTGGGCGGCTCGGGCTCACGTGAGAGGGCCAGGACTTCGACCACGCGCTTCGAGACCTGCACGATCTCCCCTGCAACACCCTGGCCCAGTCCGTTGAAGAGTACGATTCGCTCGCCGGGTCGAACGCGGAGCACACGTCCCAGGTGGTGTGCTTCTGGGCCTTCTAAGTCCCATTTTTCTCCAGTTTCCGGGAGCTTGGCGGAGAACGCCCGATGAATACGGCTCATGAACGGCTCAGTCTTACAGCCAGGATTCGGTTCAGGTCATGTCCGATACGGTTCATTTTCGGATCCTGGTGGACACATTTTTCTCACCTTCTGGCTCAGGTCGTGGGTGAGCGATACCTTGTGGTGATACTCCATCTCTGGCCTGTCGATTGCGTGGTGAAGGCAGAGAACGTTAAGAGAGGCGGCACCCATGCGCATTCTAAGCCTAACCACCGCGATCCTCCTGTCCTTCGCGGCACTGGGGTTCGGCCAAGACGAACAGCTGCCACCCCCCTTCGTGCGCCCCGATCGAGGGTCCCCGGAATACAAGGAATACGCCAAGGAGAAGGCGCGGCTCTCGGACCTGATCACGCCGCTCGAGGCGGAGTATGCGGGCCTGTTCTCTCCTTCGCGCAGCCGCTTCGAAGGCAACTGGCAGTTCAGCGGCACCCGTGAGACCTACGAGACCGAGGGCGGGAACCCGATCATCGAGCCGTTCACCGGCGAAGGCTACATCTACTACTACGACGGCGGATCGCCCTACGAAGGGACGATCAAGATCAGCGGTAGCCTGCAGATCGAGGGTCAACGCTCCCAGTCGATCAGCGGCAGCACCGAGAGCCCCAAGGAAGACAACGCAGCCCACGACCCAGACGAGCCCGTCGTGTTCCCCCTCGGGGACGGACTGACCAAGTTCGAAATGGCCGTGCGCACCAAGTTCCTCGGCTCCGAGGGCAAGGGCACGATCACCTTCACTCGTGAGGGCGACGAGATCCGCTTCAAGGCCGTCAGCGAAGAGACCGTCGGCGACCAGCCGGCCGTCGTGGTGACCGTCGGCAAGGGGGTGCGCTACTTCAACAAGACCCAAGGCGAGATCGAGGCCGAGCTGATCGCGCTCGAGCGCGAAGATCAACAGCTGCGCTACCCCCGCCCGCAGCCCGGCGCCTACACCGCCTCCTCCGGCAAGATCCACGCCCGCTTCGCGCCGACCCTCGAGTTCGACCCCGAGGGGATCGAGGCCGAGCTGCTCGCCCTGATCGACGGCGCCAAGGAGAGCCTCGACGTCTGCCTGTTCGAGATCGGCCTGCTTCGCTTCTCCGAGGCGCTGATCCGGGCGCGTGACCGCGGCGTGAAGGTGCGGGTCGTCAACGACAACCACGACCACGGCCCCGGCGGGCAAATGGTGGCGACCAAGCTGCTGATGGCCGCGCACATCGACCGCGTGATCGACGACCGCACGGCGCTCATGCACAACAAGTTCATCATTATCGACCACGCCCGGGTCTGGACCGGCTCGACCAACGTCACCTACAACGGGATCTACAAGCAAGACAACAACGCGCTCTTGATGGAGAGCGCGGAGATGGTGAAGGAGTACCAGACCGAGTTCAACGAGATGTTCGAGGGCAAGGAGTTCGGTCCGACCTCGACCGCCAACACCCGCTGGTCGAACTGGGGCGAGGACGCCCAGGTCAAGAACGACTGGGTCAAGATCGACGACGAGACGGAGGCCCAGGTCTACTTCGCCCCCGAGGACGACCCCATGGGGCGGCTGGTCGACGTGGTCGCCCAGGCCCAGCACTCGGTGCACATCATGTGCTTCCGCTTCACCGGCCTCGATCTGCTCGAGGTGCTCCTGGACAAGATGAAGGCCGACCCGACCTTCAAGGTGACCGTGGTGCTCGAGGACAAGCCCGCCACCGCGACCTCCACCCGCAAGATCGTGCGGCCGCTGCTCGCCGCCGGCGCCGTGGTCCGCTTCGACGCCAGCCCCGAGTTCCTCCACCACAAGGTCGCGATCGTCGACGAAGAGATCGTCGCCACCGGCTCGTTCAACTTCAGCGCCAGCGCGCAGAAGTCCAACGACGAGAACCTGCTCCTGCTCAAGAGCAAGCCCCTCGCCAAGGCCTTCCTGCGCGAGCAGCGGATCATCCTCGCCATGGGCGACCCCGACCACCCGGAGATCGCCCCCTACACGCCCAAGGCCGGCGCCGCGAGCGCTGGGGCGGCGACCGCTGGGCTCGACGACCAGGTCGAGGGCGCCGGGTCGGACGACGAAGAAGAGGCCGACGACGAGGAGGAAGAGGCCGACGAAGCCCCCGCGCCCAAGGCCTCGACGTCGAAGCCCAAAGCCAACCAGCCCAAGGTCGACTTGCCCTTCAACGACTAGCTGAGGCGCGCCGCGCCGGGGACCCCCGGCTGGACGCCCTCACGACTCATTCACTCACACACCCGGTCCGTCGACCGCCTACCACCACCCCAGAGCGCCCCCATGAACCTCAGACGTAGCCTCGCCTCGCTCGCGCTGACCTGCGCATTCCTCGTCCCGGCCCAGGCAGGCACCGCCGCCTACTTCTCGCCCAACGGCGGCGGCGCCGACGCCGTCGCGGCCAAGCTCGACACCGCCCAGCAGTCCATCGACGTCGCGATGTACTCGATCTCGACCAGCGACTCCTCGCCGATCTTCAGGGCGCTGAAGAACGCGATCCAGCAGCGCAACGTCCGCGTGCGGGTGATCCTGAACGCGGCCACCAAGGCGAACAAGTCCAAGGCTCAGGCCCTGGAGAAGATCGGCGCGCACGTCTTCTACACGACGAACACGCTGCACGAGAAGTTCTCGATCATCGACGCGCAGAGCTGGACCCGGCGCACGCTGACCAACGGCAGCGCGAACTGGTCGTCGAGCGCGGACACGGTCTACAGCGAGAACACGGTGATCTTCGACGGGTGGCGCAACCACCAGCTGATCCACGCCTTTCAGACCGAGTTCAACTTCCTCCTGACCAAGGCCCGCTCCTTCAGCGCCGACGCCGACCAACACCGCGACCCCGTCGAGTTCAAGCCGTGGAAGTACGGCGCGAGCGAGTTCGAGGCCGTGTTCACCAGCGCGAACTCGGGCAGCGGCTCGGCGACCGCCACCGGCGCCGTCAACGGTCGGATCGCGGACGCGATCCGCGCCGCCAAGCGCTCGATCATCATCGACGTCGCCCACTTCGACTCGAAGCCGATCGCCGACGCGCTGATCGAGACCGTCCTGGCCGCGCGCGCCGCCGGTAAGCCCCTCGAGGTCGAGGTCCTGCTGGAGCAGGGGGAGCTCGGTCCTGGCGGCCAGGCCCGCCGGATCGAGGCCGCGCGGATCCCTGTGCGCTACAAGTACTACAGCCTGACCTACACGCACCCCCAGGCCCAGCTCATGCACCACAAGACGACGATCGTCGACGGCGAGGTCATGGTCACCGGGAGCTACAACTACTCCAAGACCGCCGAGTTCAGCAACTACGAGAACGCGATCGTGGTCGGCAAGCGGGAGCAGGCCCTGATCGACGCGTTCCTCGCCGAGCACAAGCGGCTGTGGGACGGCGGACGTGACCTCTACCCGCGCTTCCTCAGCGTGCTCCGGGCGCCGAAGGGCTCGAAGGACTACCGGCGCTACGTGCCCGTGCACTTCAACACCGACTACCACCGCGGCTTCATGGCCCTGACCCGTCTGGAGGTCGAGCCGATCTACTTCGGCTTCACCGACAGCACCGGGATCAACTCCAAGCGCAGCGCGCGGATCTGGGACCGCGAACTCGACCAGGAGTATCGCGCGCCCAGCGGGATGAGCCTCGACGACTTCGTCGCTCAGCTGATCGCCGAGCAAGGGACCTTCCTCGAGCCCAAGGGCGGAGCCAACGCTCCGAGCGCCGGCCTCAGCGGAGCCCTCGGCAACCAGTAAGCCGCCGCGCGCAGCGGAAACGATCGGCCCAGGGCGCCAGCGTTCGCTGGCGCCCTGCGTTCATCCGGGTGCCTGCGTTGGCGTCGCCTCGCCCCGCGGCCGTACGACCTCGACCCGCTCGACGCGCCCGTCACGCAGGCGAATGATCCGCTGCGCCCTGCGCGCGACCTCCTCGCTGTGGGTCACCACGACGATCGTGACTCCCGTGGCGTGCAATCGGTCGAAGAGCTCGAGAATGTCGTCTCCGACCCGCGAGTCGAGGTTTCCAGTGGGCTCGTCGGCGAGCACGATCGCGGGCTCGACCACCAAGGCCCGGGCGATCGCCACGCGTTGGCGTTCACCGCCCGAGAGCTCGTTGGGGCGGTGGAACGCGCGCTTCGCCAGGGAGACGCGCTCCAGGGCCGTGAGCGCTCGCGCGCGGCGCTCGGTCCGCGGGACGCCCTGATAGGCGAGGGGCAGCTCCACGTTGCTGCAGGCCGTCAGCCGAGGGAGGAGGTTGAAGCTCTGGAACACGAAGCCGATCTTGGTGCTCCGGACCTCGGCCAGCGCGTCGCCGCTGAGCGTCTCGATGTCGACCCCGTCGAGGCGGTAGTTGCCCTCCGTCGGGGTATCCAGACAGCCCAGGAGGTGCATCAGGGTGGACTTTCCGCTCCCCGAGGGGCCCATGATCGAGACGTATTCGCCGAGCTCCACGTGGAGGTCCACGCCGTCGAGCGCGCGGACCTGGGCCTCTCCCAGCCGATAGTGTTTGCTGACCCCGCGGAACTCCAAGAGCGACATGGACCTATGGTAGCCCGGAGGCGCTCCGATGACTTGTTTGCGTCACCGGTCACCGCCATACTCCAGGGGTCTCCGTCGGCCTCCCCCGGCCGGCGCGATCGAGAGGGTTGTGGACCAGTTCCGCGAGCAACTGTGGGCGCAAATTCTGCTGGAGCGCGGGGTGGTTCCTCGCGCCGCGCTGGAGCAGTTCGTGCACCAACGCGACGCGTTCCAGCGCCAGGGGCGCGCCTGCACCCTGGGCCAGTTGCTGATGGAGCAGCGTCACCTCTCGCCTCAGCACTACACGGAGGTCCACCAGGAGGTCGAACGCCGCCTCGCGGGGAACTCCGGAAGCGGCCGCATGACGCCCTCGACCGGCCACTTCCGCGGCACCGGCCCCGTGGACGACACCGGCCGCTTCCGCATGGCCACGCCCGGCACGGGGCGCTACGCCATGGTCCCCGGGGGGCTGCAGCAGGTCGGCGGCTCGGGCTCGGGGCGCTTCCCGGGCGGGGCCCCACCGGGCTCGGGGCGCTTCGTCACGCCGGGGTCGGGGCGCCTGGAGGGCAGCCTCACCCGCAGCTGGAAGGCCCAGCGCACCACCCCCGGCGAGCAAGGTCCAGGGGCGTCGACCGGCGGCGACTTCGGCGTCGGCCGCTTCTTCGGCCCCTACCAGATCCTCGACGAGCTCGGGCGCGGCGGCATGGGCGTCGTCTATCGCGTGCAGCGGGAGGGGATCGCGCGCCAGATGGCGTTGAAGGTGCTGATCGCGGGGGAATTCGCCTCGCCGAAGCTCCTGCGCAGGTTTCGCGAAGAGGCGAAGGTGGCGACCGACCTCAAGCACCCGAACATCGTCGCGGTCCACGACGTGGGCGAGGTCGACGGCGTGCCCTACTACGCCATGGACTACGTCGAGGGTTCGGAGCTGCAGGAGCTGATCCGCAACCGCAACCTCTCCGTGCGGCGCGGGGTCGAGATCCTGATCGACGTCGCGCACGCTGCGCACCACGCCCACGAGAAGGGGATCGTTCACCGCGACCTCAAGCCCTCGAACGTGCTCGTCTCGGGCGACGGTACGCCGTACATCATGGACTTCGGCCTGGCCAAGAACCTGCAGCAGGACCACGGGCTGACCCGCAGCGGCGTCGCGATCGGCACGCCGTATTACATGCCGCCCGAGCAGGCCAAGGGCCAGCACCGGGAGATGGGCGCCTGGTCGGACGTCTACGCCATGGGCGCGATCCTCTACGAGATCCTCACCCGCCGCGTCCCGTTCACCGCCAAGACGCAAAACGAGCTCCTGCGCAAGATCGTGGAGGAGGACCCCACGCCTCCGCGGCAGATCCGCTCTGGGATCCCGGTGCCCCTCGAGCGGATCGCGCTCAAGGCGCTGCGCAAGGAGAAGGAGCGCCGCTACCAGACCGCGCAGGCCTTCGCCGAAGACCTCGAGCGTTACCTCACCGGCGAGGCCGTGCACGCCCGGGCCGACCCGCCTTGGTACCACGCCATGCGCTGGCTGCGCCGCAACAAGGGAATGGCGGTGGCCGGCGTCATCACCGTATGCGCGCTCACCGTGGCAGGGTTCGCGATCGCCTTCCGTGACGGACGCCCCGCCGAGACCGTGGGCCCGACCGATCCCGTGGCCACCGAGCTGACCCCAGAGCAGCAGAAGCAGCTCGAGGAGCAGTTCGCCCGCGGATTCGACCACCTCGGGCGTTACTACCGCACCCACGACCCCTCGACTGCGCGCGACGCGCTCAATCGGGCCGAGCTCGAGTTCGGGCAGGCGGTCAAGCTCGAGGAGGGCTTGCTGGGCGAGGCGCAGCCGCGCACCGCCTACTACCGCGGCGTCGTGCGCCGAGGGCTCTGCCGCTGGGCAGACTCGCAGAACGACTTCCTGCTCGCCGCCCGCAGCAGCGACTATCAGGCGCGGGCGCAGCTCGCGCGCGGCTTGATCCTGCTCCGCTGGCACCTGAACCCCGAGGGGGCCCGCGCCGCCTTGCGGCAGGCGGTCGTGGGCGAGGTGAAAGACGAGGAGGAGGCCCGGATCGAGCGCGCGGCGAACGTGATCGCCACGGCCTACCTGGCCTTCCTCGACGACGAATACCCGCGGGCTCGCAGCCTGCTCGCCGGGATCCTCGACCGTCGCGGGCTGGGACGGCTCGAGGCCGAGGCTCGCGGCGCGCAGGCCTACATGGCGCGTGAGCGCGGGCGCATGTTCGGTGGAGACGACGAGGCGGAGTTTGGGTTGCGACCGTCGGCGCGAGCGCTCGAGCTCGAGCCGTTCCGCTACGAGTTCCTGATCGACCGCAGCATGCTCCTCGCGCGCAAGGGCGCCGGGGATCGCGCGGAGGCGCGCTCGCGCCTCCAAGAGGCGCGCGTGGTATGCCCGGCGGGGGAGGGCGCGGAGCTGGCCGAGGCGCTGATCGTGGCCCTCGAGGGGAACGAGCCCGGCATGCTGCGCTCCCTGCGGGCCGCGGAAGAAAAGGTCCGCGGGCGGCGGTCCACGGTCGCCGACCGCGTGCGTCGCTTCGGGCAGCGGCTACGCCAGGCTTACGCGGAGACCCAGCCGACCGTGACCCAGCCCGATCCCCTGGGTCCGCAGCAGCCGCCGCAGCCGCAGGACCCTGAGCAGTTCGTTCAGCGCGGGCCGCGGGTGAACGAGACCATGGTCGCGCGCTGGGAGCTGTTGCCCGGGAAGCAGGCGCTGCTGTTCGCGATCGACGTCACCGACGACGTGCTCAGCGTCGAGATCATGGTCGCCGACAACCCGGTGCCGCTACAGATCTGCGGCAACCTCAACCGTCCGGTGTCCAACCCCGATCAGGCCGACTGGGGCTACAAGACGGCGGAGGGGGAGCCGCCCACGAGGCTGATCGTTCGGCGCCAGGGGACCCCGCGGCTGGGTTCGGGCACCTACAACTGCTTGTTGCTCCAGGACCGCCCGCGCAACCTCGGCGTGCCGGTCCGGATCGAGATCATCCTCACCAAGGACCCTGCGGACGTGCCCCCCGAGTGGGAGAAGCTCGCCTCGCTGGACATGTCGGGGGGCACCGCGACGGACCGGCGCAACCTGCAGGACATCGCGCGGCGCTTCTCGACCGCACCCAGCGAGGCTGCCAGACGGCGTGCGCTCGAGGACTGGAAGGAGTTCGAGTCGCCCGACTTCCCCGACCGCGCCTTGATGCGCGCCAATTGGCAGGCCGACCTCGAGCCCGAGGAGGCGCTGAAGATCGTCTCCGACCCGATCTATGCCAACGACCGGCGCGCGCAGTTCGTGAAGGGTCGGATCCTCGGCGAGCTCAAGCGCTACGACGAGGCGATCGCGTGCCTCGACCAAATGGCCAAGCAGTATCCCGAGATCCTCGACCCGAAGGTTCAGGTCCTCAACTACTACGCCGCGACGAAGCGCGAGGGGACCGTGGAGCGGATCGAGGAGCTCCTCGCCCGCGACCCACGCAACCCGCTCTTGCGCTTGATCCGCTTTCAGATCCTCGCTGAGTGCGACCCCGACAAGTTCCGCGAGGCCTGGGCCGAGATCGAGGCGCTCGAGGTCCCCTACGTGTCCGCGGTGTTGCAGTTGCTTCCGCTGTGGGGTGAGGTCGATCCGGAGCAGGGCCTCGAAATCGCCGAGCGCTGGATCAAGCGGCAGCCCGAGGTTCCCTCCTTCGTCTCCGCCAAGGGCGTCCTGCTCGCATTCGCGGGGCGCGTCGAGGAGGGGCTAGGGGTGCTGCGATCCCTGCGCTCGCAGCTCAACCCGCTGGGGCAGCAAGAGGTCGAGCGCTTGATCCGCAAGATCCAGAGCCCAGACTTCAACAAGCCCGACGACACGCCGAAGTAGCGGGCTCGAGACGGGGCGACCTCGCTCAGCGCTCGACCAGCACGCGCGCCCGGGCGACAGCCCAGCCGTGGCCTTGGTGCCCGACCTCCGGGCTCAATTCGAAGCCGAGGCGGAGGCTAGACCCGCTGCTCGTGTAGGGGGTGAGGTCTACTCCCACGCCCTCCAGCCCATGACTGGAGCCGGAGACGCCGCGACCGCCCAGGGAACCGTAGCCGCCGAGGGGCGCGAGGGCCTCCCAAGGCCCGCCTCCTACCGACACGACCAGCCGCCCGGCAGCGCGCCCTGGCTCGGTCGCGTAGGCATGCGTCAGCTGGAGCACGGCGCGCCGAGCACCCGCGAGCTCGAGCTCCTCGGTCACCAGACGATCCGGGCCCGGCGCGGAGCTCGCGCTGGCCCTTGCCTGAGCGCCGTGGACCCCAGCCGACCCCACGAGCGCGGGTGCCAACTCGCCCAGCCGCCAGGACGAGACGGACCCTTCTGGAGCGAGGGCGAGGCCCTCCGACAGCGTTTGCGAACAGGCGCCGGCTGCGTCGAGGCGAGCCTTACCAAGCCGCGCCTCCACGACGGCGGCCTCAGCGACGAGGAGGTCGTCGACGAACCAGCCTGGCGCGTCGTTGACCCCGTCCGCGGCGAAGGTGAGCTCGAGCTGGACCTCTTCCCCGGCAAAGGGGGTGAGGTCGAACCAGGCGTCTCGCCACCCTCGCGAGCTGCCCGAGAAGCCTGGGGATCCTCGCAAGGCGCGGAGCCCGCGACGCGGGAGCCCCGTCCCCGGCTCGAGGATCGCGCTTCCGTGGGCGGTTCGCACGCGAACCGTGGCGCCGACCTGGTCTTCGGTCAAGTCGTACCAATGTTTGAGCACGAAGACCGGTCGGTCGGCGTTCGCCAGGTCGAGGGTCGGGGTGAGCAGGGAGCCGCTGCCTCCGGCCAAGGCTCGGGCCATGAGGCATGTCGCGCCGCTGGCCGCCCCGCACGGTCCATCGAGGGGCGCGCGCTGATCCCACACGCCGGCGTCGCATTGGAGGCCGTGGGGGCCGGCGTCGAAGCCCTCGTGGTAGTAGACCCCGGTGCCGCTGGCGCCGCCGCCTCCAGCGGCACCGGGGTTTTGAACCTCGTCCTGTGTGTAGGGCTGGGTCGCCATGTCGAAGGGTCGGTAGGTCAGGGCGCGCACGGGCGTCGCTCCTCCCGTCGCCTTGTCGAGGGAGTAGATCACCCCTGCGCCTGTGCCGTCGGGGCCCGCCGCGAACAGCTGGCCGTTTCCAGAGAACCCCATGCCCCAGATCTCGTCGTTGATCCCCAGCGGACCGATCTCGGTTTGTGCGCCCGTGGCGCGGTCCACGGTGACGAGGACCGCCCCACGCCGGCCGTTGGTCGCCGCGTAGAGCAGGCCGGAGGTGGGGTCGACGGCCAGGTCACCGGCGAAGGGGTCCGCGCCGTCGCCGACGTAGGTCGCCGCGCCAGAGTTCGGGTCGACGCTGTAGAGCTCGACGCCGCTCCCCGCGTAGAGCAGCCCGTTTCGCCCCTCACCGAGCGCGTTCCCCGGGATCGCGCCCCCGAGGTCCGCGATGACTCCGGTGACGAGGTCGTAGGTGTGGAGCGGTCCAGCGCTGTAGCTCGAGATCTGCAGGTAGAGCGTGTTCGCGGCGGGCCCCGAGGAAATGCTGAACGCGCCCGTCGAGGCCACGACTACCACTTCTCGGCTCCAGTTGGCGGAGTCGTACTCGTAGATCGTCCCGCCGTCGGCGTTGATGTAGATCTTGGTGAGTCCTGAAG
>JAGQRJ010000361.1 GCA_020425635.1 Planctomycetota bacterium
CGAGCCCACCGCCCGCGCCGCGCTCGCGCCGCGGGTCCTGAGCCTGGTGCCCGCGCTCGAGGGGCCCGCCAACCCCTCCCTCGACGCGCTCTACGCAGGCACCGCCCTCGGGCTGCCCTCACTGCTGGCCCGGGTCGGCGCCGCCCCGGTCGACCGGCGCGCGTTCCTCGCCGCCGCCACCGCACCCCCCGCGCGCCTGAGCGTGGGCCCCCTGCAGGAGACGCTCAGCGCGCGCGAGGAGCGCTCGCAGCGCGTGCACGCCTACACCCGCCCCAACCCGCAGCACTCGCGCTGGCTGGCCGCGGTGCAAGAGGTCGAGTCCCGCCTCGCGGGCGCGCAGGCGGGGGTCAAGGCCAACGAGAACTACATGCGCAACGAGTCGTACTACGACAAGGTGCTCGACGGCTACACCGAGCGGCGCGACCGGATCAACGGCGAGAACGTGATCGTGCGCGAGCCGCGCTACAAGACCGTCACCAAGACCCGCCTCGTGCACGACTCGGCCATGGAGCAGCGCTACCGCCAGGCCCAGGCCGCGGCGGAGGCGCTCTCCGCGCGGCTGCGCGAGCTGCACGCCCAGGAGCCCCCCGCGCGGCTCCCCGCGGAGGCCGTGATCGAAGAGCAGCGGCAGGTGTGGAGCGGCGAGGCCCAACGCACGCTGAGCTTGAGCGTCGACGGCGCGTCGCTCAGCGAGGCGCAGCGCTTCCCCGCGCCGGCGTATCGCGTGCGCAGCGCGGGCTTCCAGGGCTCGGACCTCCCCGAGGAGAACCTGCCCGCCGAGGACAGCTGGACCACCCGCGAGGCCTTGCTGACCCAGGCCCGCGAGCAGTTCGCCGCCGAGCTCGGCGACGCGCTGCGCCCGCACCTGCTGCGGGCGCTCGAGGCTCGGCTCGCCGAGCACCTGGCGGCACTCGGGGCCGGCGCCGACGAAGAGCGCCGCTGGGCGCGCGTGCTCCTCGGGCTCCCCCTCGACGCCGCGGAGGCGTCTCCGCTCCGCGCCGCGCTGGCCCTCGACCCGTCGTGAACCATCCCCCGCGAACCCCCGGAGGTCGCATGAGGCTCCTCGTCGCCTGCCCGCTGCTGCTCCTCGCCGGCTGCATGGGCCCCGGCTTCCGTTGGCGCGACCAGGTCTACGAGTTCCCCGAGGAGGCGCTGGCCGCGCAGTGGGGCGAGCTCGAACAGCAAGCGCTCGAGGTGGCGCCCGTGCTCGAGGAGGAGCAGCTCGGGGGCACGGCGGTCGTCGCGCTCCCGACCCAGAAGGGGCTGCGCGCCGCGCTCCGGGGGAACGCGGCCCCCGACGCCGAGGGTCAGCAGTTCTACGAGCTGGGGCAGGTGCTCAACGAGCTGCGCGCGCTCGCGGACTCGCTCGAGCGGGCCAAGGTCTTCGAGCGCGTGAGCCGGGTCGAGCTCCCGTTCCCGGGCACGGAGCCCGGCGCCGGGGTCGACTGGGTCGTGGCCGCGGCCCCGAACCCGGAGACGCAGAACCTCGAGTGGTCCGTGCGCCGCCCCGACGCGCTGTGGTCCGACGTCGCGTTCAGCGACGCAGACCAACGCGCGGCCGACCGCTACGACCGCCTCGCCGTCGCGGTCTCCGCGGCCGGGCGCGCCACCCGCGAGCCCGGGTTCCAGGGCGACCCCAACCCGGCCGGCTGGGCGCCCCTGATCATCGAGGGCGGCGGGACGGCGGAGTGTTCGGTCGCGTTCCCCGTACTCCCTGGGCCCCCCGAGATCCGCGACGTCGACGCCGCCCGGCACTTCACCCTCTGGGGCGAGGCCGGAACCCTCGAGCTCTGGATCTACGCCACCCTCGCCAAGCCCGGCGTCGGCTTCGACCCGGGCCTCGAAGGCTCGCGCCGCGACGAGATCAAGGAGGAGACCGGCGCGAAGGTGGTCCTCGACCAGGACGGCCCGGCCGAGGGCGAGAAGTGGGTCGTGCTCCAGCGCCGCGACAACGACGTCTACCTCGTGCTGCGGATCCTGCGCAGCGAGCGTTGGCTCGCCTCGGCGCTCGTCACCTGCCGCTCCGCGCGGAGCCTGTTCGACGGGGGCGAGCTCGACCCAAACCGCCCGATCGCCGAGCAACTCACCGCGGTTCCCCGAGCCTACCTCCGCTCGCTGCGCTCCTCGGAGTAGCTCGCCCAGTCGCGAGCGGCCTCAGCGGGCCAGCCCCTCGAACATGAGTTGGGTCACGGCGCGCTTCCACTGCGCACACGCCGCCGGCGGGTCCTCTGCGCGGACCACGCGGCGGGCGCCCTCGAAGGTCATGGCGTTGATCGCTTGGGCGACGACCGCGGTGTCGAGGTCGGGGCGGAGGAAGCCCTTGGCCTGGCCGTTTTGCAGGTAGCGCTCGGTGTAGTGCACAGCGAGGTCGAGCGCGAGCTGGACCTTGCTCGAGATCTGCTCGTCGATCCCCAGCGCCTCGACGAACAAGAGCTGGGGGAGGGCGGCGTCGCGCCGGAAGAGCTCGAACAGCCGGTCCGAGATTCGCTCGACCTGCGCGCGGTAGGCCTCGAGGGTGTCCGACCCGTCGGGGTCTTCGGCCACGACGATCTCGGCGATCTGCGTCATGGCGCGGTCGATCACGTGCGCGAAGATATCGAGCTTGTTCTGGAAGTAGCGGTAGAAGGTGCCGTGCCCGATCCCGAGCCGCTCGGCGATTTGGGCGATCCCCGAGCTGTGGTAGCCGCGCTCGGCGAAGACCTCGTAGGCGGCCTGGACGATCTCCTCCCGCCGCTGCTCGACCTTCTCCTCCTTGCTGAGCTTCATTCGCACACCCTGGATAACCCTAAACTCCACAATGGGTTGTTCCCCAATCTGGCGCAAGCTTGACCTGAGAATGGAATGACGTATCATTCGGAATGACGTGTCATTCTACTCCAAGTGAGGGTCGCCATGGTGCAAGTCGACGTGTTTTGGTCCTACGCGCTGGGGGCTGGGTTCGCCCTCGCCGCGGGTCGGCAGATCGCCCAGGAGCGCCCGCGCTCACCCCACGAGGTCGACGCCACCCCGCCCGCCTGGTGGCAGGCCGAGTCCTTCGTGAAGACCCTGCTGTTCCTGGCCCTGGTCTTCGTGCCTTCGGGGACGTTCCTGCTCTCGGCCTTCCCGAGCTGGGAGACCATGCACGTCGCGAGCGGCCGCGGGGACGTCCCGGCCTGGCTGGTCACCGCGTTCACGCTGACCAACGTCAGCCAGGGAATCCTCGGCTACTGGGTCGTGCGCAAGCTGATCCTCGCCGACCGTTGGCGCCTGGCGCAGGCCCAGTGGCTGCTCGGCTACTTCTGCATGTTCTTCGTCCTCGTCCATGGCTGGGACGGCACCGGCTACGTGCGCTTCTTCTCCGCGGAGCCGTCGTGGATCCCTGGCTGGGCGCCGCGCGACGCCGCGCGCTGGGCGACCTCCCCGGTGGCGCTCTCCCTCGCCGCCATGGGGCTCGTGTTGCTTCCGCTCTTGCTCGGCTGGATGTCCGGCTGGCTCCAGGAGGGCTACGCCCTCGACCCGGTCCTCGGGGCGGGCCCTTCGCGCGGGCGCCTGATCGCCCTCGTGCTGTCCGGCGCGCTCGGCCTCGGACTGGGCTCGGCGATCGCAGCGAGCGTGTGCGTCCGCGTCGGGGGCTGGGCGGCGGGCGGGGCTGGCTTCACGCTCCTCGCCTGGGCGCTCCTGCTCCGCGACGGAGGGCTCGTGTGGCGCTACGGAGCGTTGCTCCAGCTTCCTCAGCGGTCTGCGCCCGCCGCGCGCGAGGAGCCACGCCCGGCGCTCGCCTCCAGCTGACCGCCGGCCCCGAAGTGCAACGACCGCACCTCCCGCGCTAGGCTACAGCCATGGCCGCCTCCGCTCCCGAAGACCGCCCGCACCGCCCGCGGCTCAGCCTGCGACGCCGAGTGGCGTTCGGAGCGTTCACCTGCGCCGCGCTGCTGAGCGGCTTCGAGCTGGCGCTCAGCCTGGCGAACTTCAACTACGCCTCGACCCCACGCGCCATGAAGCAGCACGCGGTCGACGGCTACATAGCGCTGCAAAACCGCGTCGACGAGCTGCAAGCCTTCGAGCCGCACCCGCGTCGCATGTGGACCCCGAAGCCCGGGGTCGGGGAGGTCAACGCGCGAGGCTTGCTCGGGCCGGAGGTCCCGCTGGCTCGCCAGCCGGGCAAGCGCCGTGTGCTCTTCCTCGGCGACTCCTGCGTGCAGTCGAGCGAGCTGCACTTCCCGCCCAAGGTGGCGGCCCTCGCGCGGCGCGACGGCGTCGAGCTCGAGGTGGTGATCGCGGCCTCCGGGGGCTACTCGACCTGGCAGGGCCTCGACCTGTTTCGCGAGGTGCTGGCGTATGCCCCCGACGCGGTGGTCGCCTATTACGGCTGGAACGATCACTGGATCAGCGCCCAGCCAGACCACGTGTTCGTGCCTCCGGGAGCCTGGGCCGCGCGGGCACGCGACGCGCTGAGCTGGTCGCGGACCTACCAGCTCCTCCAGCGCGTCGTGCACCCCCCGCCGACCCCGCAGCTCCCCCGGGACCTCGACCGCCTGGTCGAGCTGACCCGAGTGCCCCCGGCGCACTACCGCGCCAACCTCCTGGCCATGATCGCGCTCGCGCGCGACCTGGGCGCCAGCGCGCACTTCGTCGTGGCGCCGCTGGGCCCGCACATTGCCGAGCGCGAGCGGACCCTCCTTGGCCCTGGCACGAACGTCCCCCCGGTGCACGCGCGCTACCAGGCGGTGCTGCGCGAGACCGCGCAGGGAGAGGGCGTACACCTGATCGACTTCGCGGACGTGACCTTCGACCGCACGCTCATGTTCGAGGACGGAGTCCACCCCAACGACCGCGGCCACGACCTGGTCGCGGCTCGCGTCTACGCGAGCCTCAACGCGGCTGGGGTGTTCGCGCAGCGCTGAGCGCTAGCCGGCAAGCTCACCCCTTCGTGGTGAGAAGTGCGGGCTAGGCCTCGCGGGCGCGGGCGCACTCCACGCAGGTGGTGGCGTAGGGCAAGGCCTCGAGGCGCGCGATCGGGATCAGCTGATTGCAGTCCTCGCACAGCCCCCAGGTGCCCGCGTCGAGCTTCTCGAGCGCTTCGCTGATCGCCTCGAGCTGCTGGTGGCCTTCCTGATTCAGCGCCTGCAGCACCTCGTCGTTCTCGAGCTGGACCGCGGCCTCGGCGAAGTCTTGCTCCACCGGCGCCTTCGTCCGCAGCAAGTCGTCGTCGACCTTCGCCTGACGGCGGCTGACGTTCTCGAGCATGGCGTGCAGCACCTGCCGCGGGCTGGCCTTTCCGCGCTCGACCACGTCCGCGGCCCCCTCAGGCGAAGCCACGAGCTGCAGCAGGTCGTAGGACGAGACGATCCCGACCACGGCGTCGCCCTCGGTGACGACCACGTGGTGGATCCGCTTGCTGCGCATGAGCCGCGCGGCCAGGTGCGCGTCTGCCGAAGGCGGGAGGGTGTAGACGAAGGGGCTCATGATCCGCTTGACCGGGGTCGCGTGCTCCCACTCGGGGAGCAGGTCGGTGAGCGTCACGATTCCGGCGAGCTCGTCGGACTCGTCGAGCACGGGCAGCGCCGAGACGCGCTCCTTGCGGCAGCGCTCGCGGACGTCGTCGAGGGTGTCGTCGCGCCGGCAGCTGTGCACCTTCGACGTCATGATCTGGGAGACCTGCATGCGTTCCTCCTGGGAGTAGGGATTGCAACCGACGCGGGACCGGGTGTCCACCGCCAGTGGGACGCCAGGTGGATCGGGGGCTAGGACGGCGTGAGCAGCGCGAGGCCCTCCTTGAGCAGCATGCCCACCCCCATGACGAGGATCCCTACCGCGAACACGACCTGGAGCCAGCGCGGGGAGAGCCGCTGGCTCAGCGCGCCCCCCACCAGCGCCAACGCGCCGGCGCCGAGGGCGAAGGGCAGGGCAATCGAGAGGTCCAGCGAGACGTAGGCGAGGTAGCCCAGGGAGCCCCCCACCGCGTTGAGCACGATCACGAGCAAGGAGGTCCCGATCGCGTCGCGCATGGGGAGCTGCACGAGCAGCACCAGCGCCGGGACGATCAAGAACCCGCCGCCAACGCCCACGACCCCCGTGAGCACCCCCGTCGCCAGGGCCGCCGCGGCGATCGCCCACCCCGAGGCGCGTGGGGTGGCTGCAGCGGCCTCGTGCGCGGGCTCCTCGCCGAGGTCGCGGCCCTCCTCGCTGGGCTCATGGCGCAGCATGCGCACCCCGGCGAAGAGCATGATCGCGGCGAACAGCACGAGCTGCGCGGTGCCCGGGATCAAGCGCGCGAGCTGGGAGCCGAGCAAACCCCCGAGCCCCCCGAGCACCCCGAAGGCGAGGGCCACCTTGAAGTGCACCCGGCCGCTGCGGGCGTGGAACCCCGAGCCGACCAGGGCCGCGACGCCGACGACGAACAGCGAGGTCGCCACCGCGGGCTTGGCCTCGAGCCCCAGCCCGTAGGTCAGCAGAGGAATCGCGAGGACGCTGCCGCCGCCCCCGAGCAACCCGAGCACGAGGCCAACCGCGGCCCCCAAGGCCAAGGCGATCCACGACACGTTCAGCGCTCCTCTCGTTGGGGCTTCGAGGGCAACGATCGCACACCGGGGGCCACGGCACGTCGACCCTAAATCGCTTGGCCACAGTAGGTTTTCGTTCATTCGACCAAGCTTGATACAGTGAGTGAAACATGCAGAAACACGACGTCTTCCCCGGGCTAGGCCGCTGGTTGGAGCAGGTCGGCGGCGACGCAGCCCTCGCCACCCTCGCCGACCTCCTGCCCGACGCCGCGGTCTTCGCCGTGGATCGCGAGCGCTCGGTCGTGTTCTGGAGCGAGGGCGCTGAGCGACTCCTGGGCTACACGGCGGCCGAAGCGCTCGGCAACCACTGCCTGAAGTCCCACCGCTGCGTGGAGTGCATGGCCGGGTGCGGGATCGCGACGGGGGAGGTCGCAGGGAGCCCCCTGGCCCTGTATCGCAGCGACGGCTCCACGGTCCGCGTGCTCAAGAGCGCGCGCGCGTTCTTCGACGCCGACGGCGCCTTCGCCGGCGGGCTCGAGGTCCTCGTCCCCGCTCGAGACGAGGCCCCAGCCACGCCGCCGCCGCCGCCCGCCGGGGACTTCCACGGGCTGATCACGGGCGACGCGCGCATGCTCGACGTGTTTCAGGTCGTGCGCAACGTGGCCCAGACCGACGCCACCGTCCTCGTGCGGGGGGAGAGCGGCACCGGCAAGGAGCTGGTGGCTCGCGCCGTCCACGCGGAGAGCCACCGCGCTGGCGGCCCCTTCGTGGCCATGAACTGCGCGGCGTTCTCCCCGGCGCTCCTGGAGAGCCAGCTCTTCGGGCACGTCAAGGGCGCCTTCACCGGCGCGGTCCGGGAGCACGAAGGCCTGTTCCGGCGCGCCCACAAGGGGACGCTCTTCCTCGACGAAGTCGCGGAGCTGCCCCTCGAGCTGCAGGCCAAGCTGCTGCGGGTGCTCGAGGAGCACGAGCTGACCCCGGTCGGCGGCGAGCGCTCGATCGCGGTCGACGTGCGGGTGGTGGCCGCGACCCACCGCTCCCTGCGAGCCGAAGTGCGCGCTGGCCGCTTTCGCGAAGACCTCATGTTTCGCCTGCGGGTGGTCCCGCTCTTCGTCCCCGCGCTGCGCGAGCGTCGCGGAGACGTCGAGCTGCTCCTCTGGCGCTTCGTCGCCCAGCACAACGAGCGCGGGCCGCGGCGGGTCGAGCGCGTCGCCCCCGAAGCCATGCGCGCGCTCCTCGATCACGCCTGGCCGGGGAACGTGCGCGAGCTCAAGAACGTGGTCCAATACGCGTTCGCCGTGGGACGAGGGCCTGAGCTGTTGCTGAGCGAGCTCCCTCCCGAGTTCCGCGAGCCCGGCGCCGCGGGCGCGCGGCCGGCCCCCGCGGCGAGCGAGGGCGACGAAGCCGAGCGCCTGCGCCGCGCCCTCGCGGCCGCGGACGGCCAGGTGGGCAAGGCCGCGGAGCTGCTGGGCATGAGCCGCCCCACCTTCTGGCGAAAGCGCAAGAAGCACGGGCTGTAGGCCGAAGCGCGCCGATCGGCCCCGCGCGTGCGCCTGGCGAGAGTTCGATAAATACGAACTTTCGGATATTCAGGTAGACTGGACCTTCAAGCGCGAGGGGCCGCATGAACTGGCTGAACTACCACCACCTGCTCTATTTCTGGTCGACGGCGCGGCACGGGAGCATCACCCGCGCCTGCGAAGAGCTGCACCTCACCCCGCAGACCGTGTCCGCGCAGATTCGCACCCTGGAGAAGGTCGTCGGCGAAGCCCTCTTCGTGCGCGCCGGTCGTCGCATGGAGCTCACCGACACGGGGCGCGTCGTCTTCCGCTACGCGGACGAGATCTTCAGCCTCGGGCGCGAGCTGACCGAGACCTTGCGCGGACACCCGACGACGCGCAGCGTGACCTTGCACGTCGGCTTGGCGGACGCGTTCCCCAAGCTCCTCGCGCACCACGTCCTGGAGCCGGCGTTCCAGCTCGAGCAGCCGGTGCGCGTGGCGCTCCAGGTCGGCAAGCCGGAGGCCCTGCTGTCGAGCCTCGCGACCCACGAGCTCGACGTCGTGATCGGCGACGCCCCGATCCCCGCAGGGCTGCGCGTCAAGGCCTACAACCACCTCCTCGGCGAGTGCTCGGTGACCCTGCTCGCCGCCGCCGACCTGGCCAAGCGCTGCCGGCGCAGGTTCCCGCGCTCCCTCGACGGCGCGCCCATGCTTCTCCCGAGCACGGACGCTGCCTTGCGCCACGGGCTCGAGCGCTGGCTCGACGACAACGACCTGCACCCCGAGGTCGTGGGCGAGTTCGCCGACAGCGCGATCCTCAAGGTCTTCGGCCAGCAAGGCGCCGGGGTGTTCGCGGTGCCCACCGTCGTGGAGGCCGAGGTGCGGCGGCAGTATCAGGTGCGCAAGGTGGCCGAGGTCCCTGAGATCAACGAGCGCTTCTACGCGATCTCGGTCGAGCGCAAGGTGCGCCACCCGGCGGTGGCCGCGATCTACGAGGGGGCGCGGAGCACGATCTTCGGGTCCTAGCTGGCTGCCCCCGGGGCACGCCCCGCGGCCGGCCTAGCTAGGGGACCCCGTCCCGCAGCCGCTCCCGCGCCCAGAGGTGGGTCACGAAGTGCCACACCTGGGTGGCCTCGCAGGCCCGGTAGTGCGCGGCGGCGGAGTCGCGTCGGTCGCGCTCGAGGAGCAGCCCCGCGTAGCCGTGCACCTGGCAGCGGCGCGCGCGCTGCTCGGCGGGGTCGAGGCCGTGGGCCTCCGCGAGCAGCTCGGCCGCGCTGGCCCGGCCGAGGAGCAGCTGCGCCAGGCGCGCGCTCCAGCCCTGCCCCGCGGCGAAGGGCAGCAGCTCCTCCGCGGGGGCCCCCAGGCCCACGCGCCACAGCCGCGGAACCACGTCGTCGGCCGAGAGCCGCCCCACCCGCGCCAGGTCCTCCAGGGCGCCCGCGCGATCGCCCGTGAGCGCGCGCAGGAGCGCCCGGTCCTTCCAGGCGGTGCGCGAAGCCGGGTCGTCCTCGACGATCCACGACCAGTCCGCCAATGCCCCGGCCCGATCGCCCAGCCCAACGCGCGCCCCGCCTCGGCACCAGCGCGCCAGGGCGTCGCGCGGGTCGCGCGCCAAGGCGCGCTCGGCCGCAGCACGCCCGAGCTCCCAAGCCCCCTCCGCCACGGCCGCGAGCGCCTGAGCGACGTCGGGGGCGTTGGCCTCGCGCGCGAGCGCCCGAGCGTCGTCGATCGCGCCGGCGAGGTCGCCCGCGTGGAAGCGTTCGCGGACGCGCAGGGGGTCGAGGGAGCCGCCCCCCTCAGGCAAGACACAGCTCCCCCGCGCCCCTGCGCGCGAGCTCCCCCTGGGTCCGGTTCGGTCCGATCGCGTCCACGAGGGCAGCGTAGCGCTGCCCACACGCTCACGCGAAGCCGGCGGCCCTGCACGAGCCCCCCCTGGCGCTTACCCTGAAGCTCGGAGGTCCCATGGATCGCTGCGTGCTCCCCGTGTTCGTCTCGCTCTTCGTCTTCACCGGCTGTGGCTCGCCTCCCCGCACCGACCCCGCGCCGCCGACGCCGTCGGCCCCGAAGACCCAAGCGGTCTCCTGGGAGCCGCTGCCCGACGTGACCGCGGTGCTCGAGCTGCCCCTGATCGAGCTCCCCAGCTACCTGGGGGTCACCCCTCGCACCAAGACCGTGGACAAGCGATTCGCGGACGCGCCCCAGGACGCCGCCTACCCCTCGCTGCGCCGCGCGACCCTCGAGGCGTGGAAGGCCGAAGGGTGGGTCAAGACCTTCGAGCTCTCGACCAAGGACCGCCCGCTGACCCGCGCGTTCTTTGCCCCCCTCGACACCTCCGACAGCGCCTGGCACGTCGAGCACCGCGTCCGGCTCGAGGTCGACGACCCGCGCGCGACCTCCCTCGAGCTGCTCATGGACTCGTGCCGCCCCGTCGTCGACTTCGAGGTCACCTTGCGCGGGGTGCTGATCGTGCCGCGCTTCGCAGACGACGCCTCCTTCGCCGAGCAGCTCCAGACCCTCGGCGTCGACCCGCAGCGCTGCACGCTCCGCGCGGTGCACCCGATCTTGGGCGCGACCTACGGGGCCGAGGGGCAGCCCGGCAGCCTGCTCGTCACCGCCGTCGGAGGCGAGCACCAGGTGACCGCGGTGCTCCAGGGCCCGCTCCCCGACGGGTTCGCCCCCTGGGACGAGGTCCGCGCCGAGGTGCAGCGGCGCCTCGCCGCCGGCGAGGCCTTCACCCCCCTCCTGCCCTGGGTCCGGCACGCGGCCTTCGGCGAGCTGGCCGCGCTGCTCGGGACGGCGGCCGACTCGCGCGCGGAGCACGAAGACCTCGAGGCGGAGCTCCTGGGGCTGCTCCAGTCGAACGTCTCGCCGGGGCGATTCCTCGCCGGCGTGCTCCACGCCCGCGACGTCCAGCGGCGGCTGGCGCTGGTGCCTGGCGCTCCCCCGCCTGCGCTGCCGAAGCACCTCGACCGCCTGCGCGAGCACGCGGTCGCCCAGCGCGGGCGCGCGCGCGAGCGCGGACTCCCCGTGGTCGCGGCGACCTGGGGCTGGCTGGCCTGGGAGCTCCGCGACCGCAGCTCGGGCGCCGCGCGGGCCGAGCGCGACTTCGACCTCCCCCTGCGCCAGGCCGTGCTCCCGGTGCTCTACGGCGAGGTGCGCTACGCCCCCGAAGCCGTGGAAGGCACCCCCCTCGCGCTGCGTGGGCGCGCCTCGCTCTCCTCCGCCTCGGTCAAGCGCGACGAGAGCCTCGTGCGCTGGCGGGTCGCCTACGGCGACTTCGACAGCATCGAGGGCGCCCCCACCGAGGTGGTTCCGACCCAGGTGACCTGGGAGGAGCCGAACCCGGCCTACCCCAAGTGGGTGACCGCCTGCGAAGACCTGCAAGACCAGATCGACTTCAACGTGCAGAGCGTGCCCACGATCGAGGTGCCCACGGGTCGAATCCTGCGCAACGGCGAGCCAGAGACCGAGTCGGTCCCCGACACCAACAGCACCGAATACCTGCGCGCCGAAGAGCTCGGCCAGCAGCTCGACGTGCTGCTCCTCGACGAGCCCAGCGAGCTGATCACCCGCGAGACCACGATCCCGGTGTCGATTCAGCGCTACACCGGGAGCGTGACCCGGCGCTACACGGTCTTCGCCGAGGACGACCGGGTCGTCGACCGCTTCGACGAGGTCACCGAGGTCTCGCTCGCGCTGCGCCGCCACGCCGCGGTGCCCGAGGCCGGGCTCGCCGCGCTGGACGAGCACATGACCCTCGAGCAGGTCAGCGGCGCGCAGACGCGGGGGGTGATCCAGCGAGACCTGCGGGCGTTCTACCGCGGCGTCCTGCAGCGCGCGCTGCGCGCGGAGCTCGAGCTGCGCCTCCCCGAGGGCACCGAGGCGTCCGACGCCGCGGACGAGCTCGCCTGGGGCCAGTGGTGGCTGGGCCTCGAGGTCGACGAGGACCTGCGCCCGGCCCTCGGCCCGGCCCTCGCGCTGCAGGCCGGAAAGGACCCGCTGCTCGGCGCCGCCAAGTCTGCCCCAGGCGAGGAGGGCGTTGGGCTCGACGCCCTCTTGCGCCGCGCCAGCTCCGCGCCCGCCCTCCCGCGCTGAAGCCCCAACTCGTTCCGGTGCGTTGATCAGCCGCGCGCGCAACCAATCCGCCCGCGGGCGCTGAGCGGGCTCACCAGCCCAGGCGCTGGTCCTCGAGGTAGAGCTGCTCGACCTTCGCCCGGGCCCAGGGGGTCTTGCGCAGGAACTTCAAGC
>JAGQRJ010000362.1 GCA_020425635.1 Planctomycetota bacterium
TGCAGGTCGCGCCAGCGCTCACTGGCCCCCGCGGTGGCGACCCCCTCGACGGAGTCGCCTTGCCAGCGGACCAGCGCTCGCCTGCCCAGGATCCACACGGTCCGCTGCGTGCCACGCCCGATCGCGCGCACGGGCTCGTCGAAGGGCAGGCTGGGCGACAGCGCCGCAGCGCCCGGGTTGAACGCCTCCCGCCCCGAGTTGTAGATCGTCGGCCGCGAGCTCGTGCTCTCCCGCTCGGGCGCGCTGTACCAGCTGTCGGGCATGGCGTGCAGAGGGATCCGGAGCACCCGGGCCCCCGCGGGCTCCCCCTGGGGGACCGTGCCCAGCAGCAGCTCCCGCCGGTCGGCTGCGTAGGTCGCCACCGACACCAGCTTGCGGTGTTGGCCCAGGGCTTCGCGCACCTCCGACGGCCAGCTGGCCCGCAGCGGGAGCAGGTTCGACGGGTCCTGTCCGAGGGAGGTGCCGCTTTCGTCGAGCCGCAGAGGGTCGTCCTGCAGCCCCTGGAGCAGGATCCCGTCGTTGGGCCAGCGCGGGTCGGCGAAGCACGCCCGGACCTCGATGCGGCCCTGGGTGGGGTCGACGACCGACGCCCCGTCCGGGCTCCAGCTCTTGGGGCCCGCCTGGGCCCCGCCTGCGCGCCCGCCGCCGAAGGTCACCAGGCGGTTGTGGGCGAGGAAGCACGAGCGCGGCGGGGGAGCGCCGTCCGCGGAATCGACCTCCGCGTGCTTCCCTTCCCACAGCGGTCGCTTGGCGTTGTTTGCCGCCACGCGCTGGAGGATCTGCTCGCGGTAGGCGGCCCCTGCCGGGAGCGACCTGCGCGCCTCGGCCAGGCTCTTGCCGGCGTAGTCCTGCGCGCCGAGCTCCACCGCCGCGCCCTCGGGCCGCACGGGTCCCGCGGAGGTCGTCGTGGCGCGCGGGAAGGCGAGCGCCTCGCTCCAGGGGAAGAGCGCGTCGAGGTCCCACACCTCGAACTCGCCGTCCCAACGCATGAAGCACGCCCGCCGACTCTCCTCGCTCACGGCCACCGACGCGTAGGGGAGGTCGGTCTCCCGCGAGCAGAGCACCCGCGGCTCGCCCTGATTCGGCAACTCGAGCAAGGCCCACGCGCCCTTGCCCGTGGGGCTCGTCCCGACCGCGACCGCGTGGCTCTCCCCTACGAGCGCCAGCCCGTCGACGCTCGCGAGGTCGTCGAGCGGCAGGAGGCTGGGCCGCTCTCCCAGGGGGTCGAACTGCGTCAGGCCCTGCGCGCCGCCGACGAGCGGCCGGCCGCGGCCGTCGACGACGAGCGCGAACCACTCGGCGTCGCCCTCGGCGCGGGTCTCGACCTCCCCGTCCCGCCAGCAGATCAGCTCGCGACCCCCGAGGATCCACAGCGGCGGGGGCTCCCCCGGCCCGTAGGCGAGCCCCCGCACCGCCTCCTGCCCGATCGGGACCTCCTCGCAGTGCGCCGCGGGGGTGCGCTCCATGTCCTCGGTCCGAAGGGGGTAGGGCATGCGCACCACCACCGCGGTGTTGTCTCGCAGCGCGCCCTCGCGCAGGTGGTAGCCCGTCCTCCCCGTCCCGAGCGCGAACTCGCTCCCGTCGCCGCGCACGGCGGCCGCGGTGACCGGCTTGTCGACCGGCGTGTTGTCCTTCTCCGAGACCTTCCACTGGGGCAGCTCCTCGAGCTTCGCCCGGTAGCCGTTCATGGTCGCTTCGCTCCCGTCGAGCCCCTGGGCCCCTCCGTCGGCGTGCCACGCCATGAAGCGGCGCGCCGACTCGAACAGCAGCGCGCTCCCGTAGCGGGAGGGCTTGGGGAAGGGAAACGCGACGTTGGCCTTCACGAACAGCCCGCTCGCGTCTCGCGCGACGGTCATTTCCTCCCCCGTCTCGACCGTCCAGGCCTTGGGGAAGCCGGGCTCCACCTTGTTGAGGTCGGTGCGGTCGGGCGGCAGCCGCCCCCCATACGTGATCAGGCGTTTTCCTCGCTGCACGAACACGCTCGCCGGGGGCCTCACGCGCCCCGGGGCGCCGCCCGCGATCGGGTCCAAGTAGACCGCCTGCCAGACCGGGCTCCTCGCCAGCCGGTAGTGCACGGCGTAGAGCAGCTCCAGGGTCTCCGGCGTCGCCTCCTTCAGCTGAGCGCGAGCCTGCGCCACCGAAGCATAGTTGCGGGCCAGCGCCGCGACCCTGCTCGACGGGGGGCCCCGCCAACGCTCGTCCTCCTTCGCGCGCGGAACGACCTGCGGCGGCCCGTTGGGCAGAGCCACGGCGGGCCCGGCCTCGGCCCCGGGGTCGCGGTCGCCAGCGCGGGTGGCCAACACCCCCAGGCCCACCCCCCCCAGGGCCAGGACGGCCCCCAGCACGCCGAGGGCGAGGGTCAGCGAGCCGCGCCCGCCCTGGCCGCCGCTCGGCGCGTCGCCCCGCAGGTAGGCGTCGAGCTCGTCGCGGAGGGCCGCGGCGCTGGGGGTGCGCTCGGCGACGTCGAAGCGCATGGCGCGCTGGCAGATCGCCTCCA
>JAGQRJ010000363.1 GCA_020425635.1 Planctomycetota bacterium
CGGCCGAGGCCTACAGCGCGCTCGTCGGCGACCTCCCTGCGCTCTGGCTCCTCGAGCTGCGCCGGGCCGAGCGTGAGGCCGACCGCGAGACCCAGCGGTCCCTCGCCCGCGAGGCCGCGGACACCCTCGCGCTGCCCTACGCGACCCTCCTCGCGGCCAGCGTCCAGGTCGACCCCCGCGGGGAGCCCTACCCGGTCCCCCTGGACCTCGCGCGCCTGGTCGACGAGGCCCCCGAGGAGGTCCCGCTCGTGCGCGAGCTCGTGCGCCGAGCCGCGCCTCCGCGGAGCGACGCGCTCGCGCTCGCGATCTCGACCTCGCGCGTCGGCGCGCAGCGCCGGCGGGTGGCGACCGCCCTCGTCCACCTTTGGAGCGACCTCCAGGGCAACCTCGCCTCGGAGCAGAGCTGGAGCCTCGCCGCGGCAGACGTCCTGGACGAGGCCTTGGCCCTCGACCCCGCGCACCCCGGGCTGCGGCAGCTCCACGCGACCGCGCTGCTCCGGCCTGCGGGGCACGCCGTGTCGGACCCGCTGGTGCTGCGGGCGGTGGGCTGGGACCTGGAGTTGGCCAGCGCTGCTCTGCCCTGGGCGCTGGGGCCGGGCGTCCAGGCGCTGCAGCTCAGCGTGGGGCAAGAGCGTGAAGCGTGGATCGACCGCCTGGGCAGCCGGGGCTGGCTGTGGACGGCCGAGCGCCTCCCGCTGCGGGGCGGCGACGCGCCGCCCGAGTGGCCCTCCGGGCTCCGTCGCTTGCGGCCCTGGGAGGCCTCGAGCTTGACCGAGGGCTTCCAGAGCGCGGCGCAGCTCGGGCGCACCCGCACCGCGCTGGCCTTGTTCCTCGCGTTCTTCGACACGGTCCACCTGGGCCTCCGGGCCTCGGAGCAGAACCGCGGAGTCCGCGAGTCGCTGCGTCGACTCCTGCTCGGGCAGGAGGACCGCGTCGAGCGCGACGCCCTCGAGGGCGCGGTCCTCGCCCGACACGCCGACAGCATTCAGCCCGAGGAGCAGCGCGAGCTGCGCCTGCAGGCGCTGCGCCTGCTCGCCCGCCCCGGCGCGCCGACCGCGGGTGCGCGCCGGGTCGCCGGACTCCCCAGCGGAGGTGCCCTCCGCGAGCTGCGGGTGCGCCCGGACCTGCCCTCGGTGTGGGCGCAGGGGGAGGCCGTGCGTCTGGGCTGGGACGCGAGCCTGCACCGCGCCGAGCTCTGGGGTCACCTGCGCGACGACGAGGCCGCCCCGTTCAGCGTGGCCGCGCTCCGTGACCCGTGGTCGCGCACCCGCGCGCTCCTCGACGGCCTCCACGACGGCTTCGACCCCCACCAGGACGCCGCCCTCGGCGTCCTGCGCGGGGTGGGCCTCGACCGGTTCGCCGTGGGCCTCCTGCGCGCGGCCGCCTTCGACCAACGCTCGCTGCCCCCCGAGGACCTCTACCACCGCCTGGTGTGGGACGTGCGCTTCAACCAGGCCTCGACCCCCGAGGCGCTGCGGCACGCGATCGCGCTGACCTACCTCTTCGAGCGCCTCGACGGTCCGACCTACCGCGGCCTGCGCTCGGACCTCCTGCTGGACCTCGCGTTCCGCGTCCCCGAGGAGCGCGAAGCCTTGCTCGCGGAGGGCCTGCGGCTGGGACGAGAGGTCGACCCCGCCCAGGTCGCGCGCGGCTGCGAATCGGTCGCGACGGCCTGGTGGCGCCGCGCGCGCACGGCAGCGCTCTCGCAAGACTCCAGCGGCCTCGAGGCCGCGCTGGCCCAGGTCAAGGGAGCCAAGGACCGCTGGGGGCTCGACAGCGTGCTCGCCTACGACCCTTGGAAGGCGCGACTCCGCGAGCGCCCCCAGCTCAGGGAGCTCGTGCCGGAGTAGGGCCGCGCGAGCTCAGCGGGGGAGGGCCGCGTTCTCGTCGAGGGAGTCGCGGAGGAAGAGGAACCAGCGCGTCTCGCCGTCGGCCGAGGGAGGCGCCTGGGCGTCGGGGCGATCGGGCTTCGCCGGCGCGGGCTCCTTCGCGGTGGGGTCCTTCGCGGCGGGGTCCTGCGTGGTGGGGTCGGCGGGGGGCTCGCCCGCCTTGGGCTCGGTCTCGGAGCCCGGCTCGGGCAGCGCCTCGCTCGCGGGTCTGCGCTGCCAGTAGAGGTTGATCTCCAGGTCGCGGTTGCGGTTGTCTTCCTCCTCGGTCTGCGCGGAGTTGAGCACCTCCACGTGGGTCTTGAAGCGGGTCCGCGCGCGCAGTCCGTCCTCGGAGATGTCGACGCCCATGAGGCGCACGTTCTCGATGTGCAGCTGCTCGGGCTTGATCCCGAACAGGCGGCGGATCTGTTCGGGAATGTCCGCCTCCTGCTTCTCGGCCCAGGTGTGGTAGCTCGCGGCGCGGTCCCAGTCCTTGAACTCGATGTCCTCCATGAACTGGCGTCCGAGCTGCTGGACCTCGCGGTATTCGGGCGACCAGGCGAACTCCACCCCGAGCAGGCTGAAGCCCCAGGGTTGCAGACCCGCCAGCGCCACCGCCCCCAGCACCAGGACCGCGGCCAGGATCCCCAGCACCTTCTTCACGCAGACCTCCTGCTCCCCCGTCCAGTGTACTCGCCGCTGCGCGTTGCGCAGCGTGCGCGGCTACTCCTCCGACTGCGCGTGGAGCAGGGCCCCCGCGAGGAGCACGAAGCCCAGGCCCATTCCGAGGATCGCGAGGTGATCGAGGGCGAGGGTCATGACCCAGCCGTCGGGCTGAACGCGGAGCGTCTTGAGCGCGTCGAAGGACCACGCCCCGAGCATGGCCCACTCGATCCGCTGCACCCCCTCCGACGCGTTTCCGCCCAGGGTGACCTCGTTGAAGATCAGCTGCGGAATCAGCGCCAAGGGCACGTAGGCGATCAAGCTGTTCTGCGTGCGCGACAGCGACGAGAGCAAGAGCCCCAGGCACGAGGCCGAGACCGCGGTGCTGAACAGGCTCACGAAGACGCCGGGCACGCTGCCCTCGAAGGTGACCTTCAACGAGACCACCGCGACCAGGATCAGGCACTGCAGCGCAGAGAGCAGGGCGAGGACCCCGAACTTCGAGAGCACGTAGGCCCGCACCGAGACCCCCGCCCGCCGCTCGCGGAGGAAGATCGCCCGCTCCTTCACCACCTCGCGGCAGCCGTTGAAGCAGCCGAACCACACCGCGACCAGGGCCAGGATCAAGTCCATGCGCGCGTGCTCGCGTCCGCCGCCGAAGGCGGTCCCGATCAGCAGCCCGATCACCGGCGCCTGGGCGAGGAGCACCAACGACCCGCCGAGGTCGCTGAGCTTGAGCTCCACGTAGCGCGCCGAGAGCACCGCGGCGGTGTGGGTGTCGAAGAGCCGCGCGAGCCAGCTCGGCCCGCGCTCAGGCGCCTC
>JAGQRJ010000364.1 GCA_020425635.1 Planctomycetota bacterium
AGCGCCTGTTCGCGGGCGAGCTCGAGTTCGACCAGCTCGACGACGAGCGCGCGCGCCTGCGCGCCGAGCTGCGCGAGCGCCTGGCGCGCTACCTGACGCCCGCGCAGCTCGAGCGGGTCCCCTACCCGCGCCTGGTCGAGGGGCCGCCCCCGAGCCCGAGCGCGTGGATCGAGGGCGGGTTCACCTGGATGCCCTCGGCGGCCCTGCGGGGCCGCGGCCGCGTCGAGCTGCGCCAGACCGCGGCCGAGGTCCAGCTGAGCGTGCCCCTCACGCGCCCGCTGACGCTCTCCTTCGGCGTGCGCGGCGCCAGCCGGCGGGTGGACTTCGAGGACGCCTTCGAGCTCGACCCGGTGAGCGGCGACCCCTTCGAGCAGCTCACCTCGGGCCGAGTCACGGTGGGCGCCCAGCTGCGCCTGGGGCCGGTGTTCGCGATCGCCTCGACCAACGTGCAGGTCGCCTTGGAGGACGGCGCGTCCTTCGAGGACGCGATCACCTTCGGCGGGCTGCTCGGGGTGTCCTACGCCTTCACCCCGAACTTCGCCCTCGGCCTCGGCGCGCTGGTGCGCAGCCGCCTCGAGGAGAACGTGCAGGTGATCCCGCTGCCCCTGATCCGCTTCAACGTCGAGCTCAGCGCCTGGTGGCGGCTGACCGTGGGCGCCCCGGAGGGCGTGCAGCTGATCTTCTCCCCCGACCCCAGCTTCGTGGCCCAGCTCGGGATCGGCTTCCGCGGCGGGATCGCCCAGGACGTGCGCCTCGACGACCGCGGCTTCGCCCCCGAGGGGGTCGCGCGCAGTCGGCGAATCCCGGTGCAGCTCCAGCTGCGCTGGAGCCCCCTGGAGCGCTTGACCCTCGGCCTGGACGCCGGTGTGTTCCTCTGGCAAAAGGTCCAGATCGACGACCGCCGCGGCAACGACCTGACCGAGGACCGCACCGAGCCCACCCCCTTCGGCGGGCTCTCGCTGCGCGTCAGCTTCTGACCCTCGGCCAGGAGGCCGCCATGGACCTCGCGCTGCTCCTGACCCAGCTCGCCTCGACCTGGTACATGGTCGGGCTGATCTGGCTCGTGCAGCTCGTGCACTACCCGCTCATGGCTCGGGTCGGGCCCGAGCACGCCGTGTCCTACGAGCAGGCGCACGTGCGGCTCATGGGCTACGTCGTCGGCCCGCCCATGCTCGTCGAGGCCGCCGGCGTGGTGCTGCTCGCGGGCTTCGGCGCCCCCTGGGCGACCCCCCTCGAGGCCTGGCTCGGCGCCGGCCTGCTCGCCGGCGTGTGGGCCACCACCGCGCTGTGCTCGGTCCCCGCCCACACCCGCCTCGAGCAAGCCTTCGACCCGGCCGTCCACCGCCGCCTGGTGCGCACGAACTGGATCCGCACCGCGCTCTGGTCGGCCCGCGGCCTGCTCGTCCTGCTCTGGGCTGCGCGGAGCCTCGGCTAGCCCGTTCCAGGTGCGTCGCAAGCGGCCCGCGGAGTAAGGGTTAGCCCTGAACCGCTGAGCCGCACCGATCGTCCGCGAGGGGCACCGTCCGCAGCCAGACAGTCCTTCGCCGGGGGCCGGGGCGACGCCTCGGGTTCTCGCGCAGGGGCGGGCACGCGGAGGTGGGCACGAAGCTTGCGCAGGAGGCCTTTCAGAAGAGAGCGGAGTGCCATGCGAGCGATCCTGACTGGACTTGTGCTGTCCCTGGCCTGCCTGGCCCTGCTGAGCGTCGGCCGCGCCGACGCCTCGAGCGTCGACCTCCGCGACACCCCGGCCCAGGCCTCGGTGGCCGCGATCGACACCCTCCAGACCCCCTTCGCCTGAGGGCGCGCGCAGGCTTTGGCTGGACCCCCTGGGTGGCTACACTTCCCGGGTGAACGACCCCGCTGCGCTCCGCGCCCCCTTGCTCTCGGCCCGTCGCTTCGTGCTCAAGCTCGGCACCCGGGTCTTGACCCACGACGACGGGACCCTCGCGCTCTCGCGCCTCTTCGGCCTGATCGAGTCGGCGGTGGCCCTGCGCCGCGCGGGCAAGGACGTGATCCTGGTCAGCTCTGGCGCGGTGGGGCTCGGGCGCGACGCACTCGGGTTCAGCGCTACGCCGACCGACGTCGCCGACCGGCAGGCCTGCGCGGCCGTCGGCCAGACCCGGCTCATGGCCCTCTACCAGGACGGCTTCGCGCGCCTGGGGGTCCTCACGGGTCAGGTGCTGCTCTCGCAGAGCGACTTCGACGACCGCGTGCGCTGCCTGAACCTGCGCGCGACCCTCACCCGGCTCCTGCGCCGCGGCGTGATCCCGATCGTCAACGAGAACGACGCGGTCAGCACCGAGGAGCTGGCCTTCCTCGACGACGGCAGCTCGCGCCCGGTGTTCGGCGACAACGACAAGCTCTCGGCGCTCGTCGCCACCGAGCTCGCGGCGGACCTCCTGATCCTGCTCACCGACGTCGAGGGGGTGTTCGACAGCGACCCCCGGGGGAACCCCGCGGCGCAGCTGCTCACGCGGATCGACAGCCTGCAGGAGCTCGGCGGCGCGGGCGCCTCGACCTCGGGCAGCGGGCGCGGGGGCATGCGCAGCAAGGTCAGCGCGGCCCAGATCGCCGCGCGCTCGGGCTGCCACGCGGTGATCGCCTCCGGCCGTGAGCCGGGGGTCCTCGCGCGCTCCGCCGCGGCCGAGCCGATCGGCACCTGGTTCCCCGCGCGCGAAGACAGCCTCCAGGCGCGCCGGCGCTGGATCGCCTACGCCACCGCCCCCCGCGGAGTCCTGCGCCTCGACGCCGGGGCGGTCGAGGCCCTCGTCGAGCGCGGCGCGTCGCTGCTCGCCGCCGGGGTCAAGGCGATCGAGGGCGAGTTCCACGACGGCGACGTGGTCGAGCTGCGCGGCCCCAAGGCCGAGCTGATCGGGCGCGGGCTCATGTGCTTCGACTCGGGGGCCGCCCGCGCCTGGTGCGCGGGCACCCCGCCCCCAGGAATTCGCAACCACGACGCGCTGGTGCACCGCAGGCACCTCGTGCTCGAGCCGCAGTAGGCGGAGGCCCCGTGAGCGCCCCCATGATCGACGTCGCCCGCGCCGCGCGCCGCGCCCAGCGAGCGCTGGGCAGCGCATCCGGGGCTGCGCGCAGCGCGGTGCTCGCCCGGCTCGCGCACCTGCTCGAGGCGCGCGAGGCCTCGATCCTCGCCGCCAACCTCCGCGACCTCGACGACGCCGAGGCCGGCGGGGTGGACGCCCCGCTCGTCAAGCGCCTCGCGCTGAGCCCGGAGAAGCTCGCGACCCTGCGCGAGGGCGTCGAGCAGCTGGCCGCGTTGCCCGACCCCGTGGGCGCGCAGCTCCTGCGGCGCGAGCTCGACGAGGGCCTCGAGCTGACCCAGGTCAAGAGCCCGCTCGGGGTGCTGCTCGTGATCTTCGAGAGCCGCCCCGACGCGGTGATCCAGATCGGCGCGCTGGCGCTGCGCGCCGGGGACGCGGTGCTGCTCAAGGGCGGCGCCGAGGCCACGCACTCCAACCGCGCCCTCGTCACCTGCCTGCGCGACGCCCTCGCCGGCGAGGGGCTCGACCCCGAGGCGGTCCAGGGGATCGAGGGCCGCGAGGCCGTGGCGGCGCTGCTCGAGCTCGACGGCCTGATCGACTTAGTGATCCCGCGCGGCTCGGGCGAGCTCGTGCGCCACATTCAGGGCGCGACCCGGATCCCCGTGCTCGGCCACGCCGAGGGCGTGTGCCACCTCGTGCTCGACGCGGCGGCCGACCCGGCCATGGCGCTCGAGCTCGCGGTCGACGGCAAGTGCGACTACCCCGCGGCCTGCAACGCGACCGAGACCCTGCTCGTGCACCGCGGCTTCCTCCCGCACCTGCACGCGGTGGGCGAGGCCCTGCGCGCGGCCGGGGTCACGTTGCGCGCCGACCCCGAGGCGCGGACCGCGCTGGGCGACGCCGAGGCGGCCACCGACGCCGACTGGGGCGCCGAATACGGCGACCTGATCCTCGCGGTCAAGGTCGTCGAGGACCTCGGCGCTGCGATCGAGCACGTGCACACCTACGGCAGCGGGCACACCGACGCGATCGTGACCGAGGACGCCGCCGCCGCCGCGCGCTTCCTGCGCGAGGTCGACTCGGCCTCGGTGTTCCACAACGCGAGCACGCGCTTCGCCGACGGCTACCGCTACGGCCTCGGCGCCGAGGTGGGGATCTCCACCGGCCGGATCCACGCCCGCGGCCCGGTGGGCGTCGAGGGCCTGCTGACCACCCGCTGGCTGCTGCGCGGCCACGGCCAGACTGCCCGCGACTACGGCCCGGGCAAGCGCAGCTTCACCCACCGCGACCTCGAGTAGCCGAGGCCCTCCCCGCGGTCCGGGGTCACGACGCCGCTGGCACGCCAACCTGCTGCGGCGTCCTGAGTCACCGGTTGGTGCGGCTCCTCCAGTGCCAAGGACCCCTGCTCGGCTTGTGCGCCCTGCGGGTCCGGCTCACACTGCCAACGGGAAGAGGTTCCGATTCAGCTCCAGTTCGTCGAATCCGTCTCCCCGCAGCGCTGCGCGCTGTGCCGCGATCCCTCCGTCGCGGCCGACTGGCTGCGCTGCAGCTGTGGGGTGGGGCTCCACCGCAGCTGCGCGCGGGAAATGTCTGCCGGCGCCTGCCCAACCCTGGGCTGCGACGGGGAAGCGCTCCGCCAGCAGCTCGCGGAGTCGGGCCCCGCCCGGCACGACTGCCCGGCGTGCGCAGGCCGGCTCTCGCCCGAGGCCCTCGCGCGCCTCGAGCGCTACCACGTGCAGCTCGGCGCCCGGACGCAGCCCTGCGACGCTTGCGGCTACGCGGTGCTCGTGCGCCCCGAGCCCGAGAGCGCTGCCCCGGACCCGGAGCCCGACTGCCCCCGCTGCGCCCAGCAGCTGTCCGCCGAGGCCGCAGCGCGGCTGCAGCACTACTACGCCCAGCACGGCATGGGCACCCAGCCCTGCAGCTCGTGCGGGTTCGGAGTGCCGACGCGCCGAGGAGGCCCCCGGTCGTCCAAGCTGCCACAGGGTTGGTTGATCCCTTTGGCCCTGCTCATGCTCGCCGGGCTGTTCGCGCTGATCTTCGTCCGCTGAGGTGCGACAGAGGTCGGGGCCGGTGGGTGGGTCGCAGATCCCTCCCACCGACTGACGTCGGCGTTGACACGGCCTGCGCCTCGTTGAACGGGGGCGCAGGCCCGATTCGCGCCGCGCTGGGCTCTGCGCCGACAACGGCGCGAACACCCAGGCGACCCTCGACCTCAGCTCCCGAAGGGGTTGGGCGCGGCACTCCGTGTGCTTTCGAACACCCTTCGAGAGGAGCGCCCGCCGTGCCCGACGCCAAGCCACCTGTTTGCACCCACTGCCACGGCGCCCTCGCTGCGCCGATCCGGGCCTGCGCCGCGTGCGAGGGCTTTTACCACCAGGCCTGCGCCGAGGCGCTCCGCGAGCGCTGCCCGAGCCTCGCCTGCCGGCGGCCGCTGGTCGGGCAGCAGGCGGAGCTGGCGCGCTCGATCCGCTTCAGCCTGGAGGACCTGGCGCTGATGGTCGGGCTTCCGCTGC
>JAGQRJ010000365.1 GCA_020425635.1 Planctomycetota bacterium
CGAGGACGCGCCCCCGATCCCCGCCGAGCTGCGACGCCTCGAGCTGGGCGCGGAGGTGCTCGGCCGCGCGCTCGACGCGGCGCCCGTCGAGTGGGCGGAGTATGGCCGCGCCCTCGCCGCCCGCGCGCGCGGAGAGAGCGGGCTCGCGCTGGAGCTGGCCGAGCGAGACGCCGAAGCCCGCCCGACGGCCCGGGGTTGGCAGCTGGTGGCGGAGCTCAAGCGCGACGCGGGCGACGCCGCCGGAGCGCAGGCAGCCGAGCAGCGCGCCAAGAGCCTCGGCTCCCAACGCCGTTAGCAGATCCACCGAAATCGGGAAGCTTCGCGGCGGGTTCGAGCCGCGCGGAGCCCGGCCTCGGAGCCGGTTCTCGTTGCTCACGAACGACTTCCAGCGCGTAACAAATTGGTCATTTCCGAACGGGCGCGTCGATTGCTACCCTCCCCCGCTCAAAGGTGGATCGATGAAGAAATTGCTTGTTGCGGGTGTGGTCGTCTTGGCCGTGGGCGGCCTCGTGTTCGCGGTGATGAACGGGATGACCCCGGAGAAGCACCTGGCGGACGCGGCGCCGGCGCACACGGTGCTGTGGGTCGAGGGCAAGGGGCTCGAGGCTGCGTGGACGCAGTTCAAGTCGAGCGAGGCGTTCAAGGACTTCGAGCGCAGCAAGACCTACGAGCAGGTCGGCAAGCAATACGAAGACATGCTCGAGATGGCCAAGCAAATGGCCGAGGGCGACCCCGAGAGCCCGGCGGGCAAGATCAAGGGAGCTGGGCTCGACCTCGACCACACCACCCTCTTCGACTTCTTCGGCCAAGGCATGGGGATCGGCTTGCTGGCCCCCGAGGCGGGCAAGGCGGAGGGCAAGGCCGCCGTCGTGTTCATGACCGAGGTCGACATGACCGGCCTCGCCACCCAGCTGGCGATGAAGGGTGAGTGGAGCCAGATCTGGGCCAAGCTCACCGGCGCCATGGGCGAAGACGTCGAGAAGGAGGCCTACGAGGGCTACGAGATCATGTGGCCCAAGGCCCTGAGCGACGCGCCGCAGAAGCCCTACATGACCATGGCCAAGGGCGTGTTCGCGGTCAGCAACGACAAGGGCGCGATCCAGGAGGTGATCAAGGTCGCCGCCGGCAAGGCCAAGGGCCTCGGCGAGCAGCCCCGCTTCAAGGACGAGGCGAGCCGCCTCCCCCGCGGCAACAAGGTCTACGGCTGGCTCGACCTCGACTTCCTGCGCAACACCGAGCGCCTGGTGGCGACCGCGAAGCAAGCGGTCGAAGTCGCGGGCGGTCCGCCCGAGGCGGCCGACGCGTTCAAGCCCGCCGTGCTCGAGATGCTCCTCGCCGACGTGCAAGACGCGCGCAAGGGTCTGGCGGTCGCCATGCACCTCGACAAGGGTAGCCCCTACCAATTCCGCGTCAGCGCCTCGCGCGACGCCAACGGGCTGTTCAAGGACAACCCGGTCGTCGACGCCCGCGGGCTGATCACCGCCGAGACCGTCGGCTTCATGGAGATGCGCGACGTCTACGGCCTGCTCGACGGCTACTTCCGCAGCCCGGCCTGGAAGAAGCTGGCCGACAGCAAGGCGGGCGAGTGGGTGCTCGGCGCCATGAAGGACCTCAAGCGGATCGGCGCCATGACCGGCGAAGACCTGACGCGCACGCCCGTGGGCGAGCTCGACAAGGACCCGACCTTCGAGCTGCGCCTGGCGCTCTCCATGACCCTGCCCCTCGTGCAGGAACTCCTGGGCAACGACCTGATCGCCTCGGTCGACGTGCACCCCGACAAGAAGGACCCCAAGGAGATGGTCTCCGGCGTGGCCTGCGTGCGCGTGCGCCCGTCGCTGCGCGTGCTCTACGACCTCGCGGCGGGCGCCGCGGCCGCTCACGCGGGTGAGCAGGCCCCCTACAGCACCGCCGACCACGGCAAGTCGAAGATCTTCTCGCTGAACCCCAAGATGACCGAGGGCGTCCCGATCCACTGGACCCGCGTGGGCTCGGTGGTGTTGGCGAGCAACGACCTGACCAAGCTCCAGAGCGCGATCGACACGGCCGGCAAGAAGGCCGAGGTCGCCAATCCGGAGCTGAAGAAGGTGCTCGGCGAGTTCGAGGACGACTACGTCGCCTTCGTCTACTTCAACCAGGCGACCGCGATGAAGACCTTCATGCAGGCCATGGAGGGACAAATGGGCGAGCAAGAGCGCGAGGCGATCAAGGCCCAGATGGTCATGTACGAGACCATGGCGGTCCAAGCCGGCGCGCTCTACGTGAACGAGGACTACACCGAGAGCCGGGCGGTCCAGTATCAGAGCGTCTCCGAGTCGTTCAAGAAGGTGGCCGACGCGACCTACGTCGTCGCCGACGGCGAGCCCCCGGCCTGGAAGACCCTCCCCGGGAGCAGCTTCTTCAGCGTCGCGGCCCAGGCCAACATGCGCCCCTTCGTCGACTGGATGCGCACCCAGTACGAGGGCATCCTCCCCAAGGACCAGCAGGACGCCATGCTCGCGGAGGCCGCGAAGTGGCTCGACGGCAAGGACCCGCTGAAGTTCCTCGAGGAGCTCGGCCCCGCCATGGGCATGAGCGTGATCAGCCAGCCGCTGCTGCCCGCCGAGGGCGAGGCCTCGCCCATGCTCGTGGCGGTGCCTGGCCTGGTCATGGCGGTGCAGCTCAAGAGCCCGACCGAGGCCGAGAAGACGATCAACGGCTCGATCCAGGGCGCCCTCGACAAGCTGGTCAACACCCGCGAAGAGGGTGGCTCGGCGGTCGTGGGCACACTGCGCACGATCTCGACCGCGCAGTCGCTGTTCCGTGAGGGCGACTACGAGGGCGACAACGTCTTCGACTACGGGACCCTGGCCGAGCTCCTGGACACGGGGCTGATCGACGCCGAGGTCGCCAAGGGTAAGTTCGGCTACCGCTTCACCGTCGAGGTCGACAAGCGTGAGCCCGAGTTCCAGTGGCGCGCCACCGCGAGCCCGATCAAGCCCGGCACGGAGGCGCGCTACTACGCCACCGACCAGACGGGCGTGGTGTTCTGGATGGACAAGCCCTTCCAGTTTGGCGAGAACGGCGAGATGCCGGCCACGGCGCTCCCGGCGGGCTTCGATGAGCCCAGCGTGCGCGTGCCGCTGGCGGCCGACGACCCCAAGCGCATGAACCTCCTCGAGACCGAGGTCGCGGGGGTCAAGGTCAAGTCGCTGGCCATGCCCGAGGAGGCGCGCCGCGAGCTGAGTGGGATCGTCGGCAAGGGCCTCAGCCCCTGCTGGGCCTTCCACGGCGGCTACCTGCTGATCGCCAGCTCGCAGCACGCCATGGAGGCCGCGATCAAGGCTCAGGCCGGCGAAGACCTCAGCAAGAGCGAGGCCTTCAAGCGCGCGGTGAAGGGGCTCGAGACCGACGTCGTCGCGTTCTCGCACTTCGACTGGGCAGGGGTGATCGACCAGGTCACGGCGAACGGCAAGCTGATCGCCGAGAACGTCGCGCCCCCCCCGGCGGACATGAAGGGCCCCGAGATGCCCCAGTTCCCCGAGGAGCCGGGCGAGGACGCCTACAAGCAATACGAGAAGGACATGGACGCCTACTACGAGGCCCGCGGCAAGCTGCGCGAGACTCAGGCCAAGTGGCGCAAGGACAACGCGGAGAAGAACGCGGCGTCCTTCAAGGAGATCCTCGACTCGCTCAAGATCTTCGGCTCCACCACCGCGAGCTCGACCTACAAGGACGGCGCGATGATCACGACCACGGTCTCGCGCTGCAACCTGGGCGCCGCGGAGTAGTCGACCCTAGAATCCAACCCAGAAGGCGAAGGCGGGGGGCCCTTGGGCTCCTCGCCTTTGCCGTTTCTGCACGCGCTCGGGCGTGTGCGTGTGCGCTACACTCTGCGGGTGACTCCCAGCGACCTGACCCTCACCGTCCCTGGCCTCCAGCTCGGCGCCCTCGCGTGGGGCGCGCCCGAGGGCCGGCCGATTCTGGCCCTCCACGGCTGGCTCGACAACGCCGCCAGCTTCAGCCGCCTGGCGCCGCTCGTGGGCGAGGGGCGCTGGGTGGCGCTCGACCTGCCCGGGCACGGGCTCAGCGAGCACCGCTCCCCTGCCCAGCACTACCACTTCATCGACTGGGTCGTCGACGTGAGCCGCGCCGCCGACGCGCTGGGGTGGGAGCGCTTCACCCTCGTCGCGCACTCCATGGGGGCGGCCGTCGCCGCGCTGGTGGCGGGCGCGGAGCCCGAGCGGATCGAGCGCCTGGTCTTGCTCGAGGGCCTCGGCCCCAACGCGTGCCCCGCCGAGGAGGCGCCCGAGCGCTTGGCCACCTCCCTCGCCCACGGGCGGCGGCGCAGCCGCGGCACCCGCCAGCGCGTGCACAGCTCGGTCGCGGAGGCCGCCGAGCGCTTGCGCGAGGTCAACCGCTACCTGAGCCCCGAGGCCGCGCAGACCCTGGTCGCCCGCGGGACGCGCCCCTGCGAGGGCGGGGTCACCTGGCGCGCGGACGCCCGCCTGCGCGACGTCTCCCCCATGCGCATGACCGAGGAGCACGTGCTCGCCTTCCTGCGGCGGATCACCTGCCCGACCCTCGTGATCCGGGCCAAGGACGGACACGCCTTCGACCCCGAGCTGATCCGCGCGCGGGTCGCCGCGATCAAAGACGCGCATTACGTGGAGCTCCCGGGCCACCACCACCTGCACCTCGACGAGCCCGAGCCCGTCGCGGCCGCGCTGCGCGAGTTCCTCGAGGGCGAGGCGCCGCACGCCCCCGCCGCCCTCCCCAGCGTCGCCGAGGTCCGCGCCGTGGTCCTCGACGTCGACGGGGTGCTGACCGACGGCGGGCTGGGCTACGACACGGCCGGCCATGAGGTCAAGCGCTTCAACGTGCAAGACGGCCTGGCGATCAAGCTCCTCCAGCGCGCCGGGCTGAAGGTGGCCTGGCTCTCCGGGCGCGGCGGGGCCGCGGTCGAGCGCCGCGCCCGGGAGCTGGGCGTAGAGCACGCCTACCTCCTCTCAGGGGACAAGCTCGCCCAGCTGCCGGAGGTGCTGCGCGCCCTCGGCGTGAAGGCGCACGAGGTCGCCTACATGGGGGACGACCTGCCCGACCTCGGGGTCCTGCGCAGCGTGGGGTTCCCCGCGGCCCCGGCCAACGCCTGCGAGGAGGTCCGCCGGGTCGCGCGCCTGGTGACGACTGCCCGCGGAGGCGAGGGCGCGGTGCGCGAGCTCGCCGAGCACCTGCTCAAGGCCCAAGGCCGCTGGGTGCCCCTCCTGAATTGAGGGGGCGCTTCGTTTCTCTAGGGGGCTCGTCCCGAGCCCCCTCGCTCTCGCAGCAAAGCTGCGAGAGCTCACCCC
>JAGQRJ010000366.1 GCA_020425635.1 Planctomycetota bacterium
AGGCCGGCTCGAGGGCGAGCAGCGGGCCGAAGGCCGAGCGCACGGCCGCCACCGAGGCCGCGTCGCGCGCGTCGCGGCGCGGCGCGGCCACGAACTCGATCGAGATCCAGACGTCGTCGAGGTCGATGATCGGGCGCAGCTCGAGGGTCCGCGCGGTGGGCTCGGGCTTGAAGTCGGCGGCCCGGAGGGTCAGGGGCTGCTTGATCGAGGTCATGTGCTCGCGGCCGGTGAGGTCGGCGTCGAACACGTCGAGGTCGATCCGGAGCTCCGCCGCCTCGGGGAGCTCGATCCAGGGCGCGTGCTCGGGCTCGTAGACCTTCACCTTCTCGTTCGAGAGGCCCAGCTTGACGAAGTCCAGGGTGCGCGTGGCCCCGTTGGCCGCGATCTGGAACACGACCTCCTCGTCGCCCCAGGAGTCGAAGTTGCCGCCAATCCCCGCGCCGGTCAGGCGCACGAAGGCCGTGTTGGGGCTCGTCGGGAGCTCGTCGGGGGGGAGGAAGCTGTGCTTTCCAGGCACGAACGCGGAGACCTCCAGCGCCCCGAGGCCCTCACGAAACTCGGCGCGGGCCTTGGCGCGGGCCGCGGCCCGTGCGCTGGCCGAGATCCGCTCGCCGGCCTCGCGCCCCGGCGGCGGCGGCGGATCGCCCACGAGCTCCGCGAGCGCGAACGGACGCTCGGGGTCGGCGAGGTCGACGCTCGCGTAGCCGAGCTTCCAGTGGCTGAGCCCACACACCGCCCGGCCGTCGGGGCGCGGCGCCACGACGTCGGGGCGCTCCAGGGGCAGCGCGAGCCCCTCGGTGCCTGAGTCGTAGCTCGTGGCCCCGACCGCGGCGGGCTCCGCGGGGTAGACCGTGTTGCCGCAGAGGACGCGCCCGTCGGGGAGCTCGTAGAGCGATCCCTGGGCGAGGAACACGCCGAGCGCATAGCCCGACGGGTGCTCGCGATCGCTGGCGAGGTCCCAGGGCACGAGCTGCCATTGGCGGGTGCAGGCGAACAGGCGGCCCACGCCGAAGCCGAGCGGGCCCTTGCCGCCCTCGAGGCTCAGGCGCCGCTCCACCCCGCTCGCCAGGTCGCGCACGAACACGCCCTGCTTGCCGCAGCCCAGCGCGACGGCGCCCCCGTCGGGCGAGAGGGCCAGGTGCTCGACCTCGTGAGCGGCCTCGAAGGCGTGCACGGGCTCGGTCGCCGGGAGCGCATACACCGCGACGTGGCGCGGCCCCTGGAGGACGGCGACGTGGGCGCCCTGGACCCGGGCCGCCCGGGCCCCCGCGACCTCGACCAGGCGCTCCCAGGTTCGCGAGGGGAAGCTCACGCGCTCGATCCCCTCGTCCGAGACGAGCACCAACGAACCGTCGGGCTGAAAGGCGAAGGCGTCGCTGAGCACCCCCAGCCCGAGCAGCGGGCTCTCGGCCAGCAGCTGGCCCGACTCGCGCCCGTAGAGTCGCAGCTCGTCGCGGGTCAGCACCGCGACGTCGCCCCAGGGGGCCACCGCCGCCCCCCGGGTGCCCCAGGCGGAGAACGGGACCTGCCAGCGCTGGGTGAAGGAGTGCAGCGGGGGCGGGGGGTTCGGCTCGGGGGTCGGGTCGGCCTCGGGCTCGCGGGCGGCGCCGCGCGCGTGGGAGTCGCCTACCCGGACGCTGGGCTCGGGGTCTGGCGCGGTCTCGGGTTCGAGCGCGGGCTCGTCGTGGAAGCTCACCTCGCACCCTGTGCAGAGTGCCAGCAGCCAGAACGCAGCCCAGGGTGAACGCATGTGCTCCCTCCGCGCGATCAGGGTAGCAG
>JAGQRJ010000367.1 GCA_020425635.1 Planctomycetota bacterium
CGGCCAGGGCCTCGAAGCCGGCGTCGCGCGCCCGGCGCGCGAGCTCGGCGTCTCGCTCGAAGCCGGCCACGCGGTAGCCCGCGCCCTGGGCCCAGCGCAGGAAGCCGCCGCCGCCGAAGCCGAGCTCGAGCAGGCGCGCGCCGGGCGCGAGGCCCGCGCGCGCGAGGTCGAGGACGTAGCCCTCGGCGACCAGGGGCTCGGGCGCGCTGAGCTCGCTCCAGCCCTTCCAGTCGCGGTAGTCGGCGGCGGCGAGTCGGCGTGCGTCCATGGGGCCATTGTAGGCCCGCGGCGGGCTACTCGCGCCAGGCCGAGAGGTCGCGCCCGGTCAGCTCCTCGAGGTAGTCGACGGTGGGCATGTAGCGGCGCAGCAAGAGCTCGCGCATGCGCGGGGTCATGGGCTGCGGCTCGAAGGCCTTGCCGACCCGGCGTCCGTAGGGGCTATGGCGCAGCAGGCCGTAGAGGGCGTCTCGCCCCCTGGGGCCGAGCCACTGGCCCAGCAAGCGCAGCCCCGGGACCACCTTGAGCGGGCCCGTGAGCTCGCCGCGCACGCGGCCCTCGCGGAAGGTCACGCTCACGTTCTCGCGCGCGGGGGGCGCGGCGCCGAAGGGGTCGAAGCTCGGGTCGACGCCGAGGAACTCGAAGACCTCGCGGCACAGGGCGCCGGGGTCGCGCTCGAGGTCTTCGTAGAACAGGAGCAAGACCTGCTCCCGGGGGAAGTGCTCGAAGTAGCGCCCGAGCTGGAGCGCGTAGTCGCTGCCGTCGAGGCAGCGCGGGTAGGCGGCCGAGAACGCCTCGAAGCTGAGGTCGAAGGGCTCGCGCGGATACTCCTCCTTGGTGAAGGCGTGCACGTAGTGGCTGTAGGCGCGCTCGACCGGGTGCCGCATGAGGTAGATCAGCTTGGCGTCGGGCAGCGTCGCCTTGATCCGCTCGGGCACGCCCTGCACCTGGGGGAAGCGCGTGTAGTTGGTCGACGCCTCGCCGCACAGCTGCCAGGGCTCGGCGTCGGCGAACAGCCCGCGGTACCAGCCGAGGCCCCGGTCGAGGTTGACCTCGGGGTCGAAGAAGCAGGGCTCCTTGGGGGTCGAGCCGAAGAGCGCGGGGTGCGCGCAGAGGTAGCTGAACAAGCTCGAGGTGCCGCTCTTGGCCGCGACCACGATCAAGAAGTCGGGCAGGCGGCCGGTGCTGACTCGCCGTTGGACGGGGAGCCGATCGGAGGGGGCGCGAAGGGTGGGGGTCATGAGGGTCACGGTAGTCGAGTCACTTCAAGCTGGGGCAAAGGAGGCAAACGAGTCACGTCGGGCTGGGGCACGGGGCCCGGGCGGTCTTCTCCTCGCTGTAGTGCACGCGACGCGCCACGTGTAAGTGCTTTGTTTTCGTGGGTGCGGCGGCCCTGGAGTCCCTCGCCGGGACGCTCGAGTCCGGCAGGGGACAACTCCGAGCCATGCCCTCGGCTCGTCCGCGAGCTCACCGCTTCGCGGTGACGGTTGCGGGCTAGGGGCTGCGCCTGCGGTCGATCGCGCGCGGCCGGTCGAGCATGCGCTCGACGCCGGCGGGGATCGGCGGCAGGGTCCCGGCGAGGTGCGCCGCGAGGAAGGGCAGCCGGTCGTGCCCCCAGAACAGCTCGCCCTGGTGGACGAAGGTCGGCACCCCGAAGGCGCGCGCGTAGAGCGCCTCCTGGGTGCTCGCGGCGAGGCCGGCCTTGGTCTCGGGCGCGGCCAGCCGCTGCGCGAGGTCGCTCGCGTCGAGGCCCGCCTCACGCACGAGCTCGGCGACCACGGCGAGGTCGGCGAGGTCGAGCCCGCGGCCCCAGGCGCCGTCGACCAGGGTCCGCGCCAGGCGCAGCGCGCTCGGGTCGTCGCGGTAGAGCCACACCGCGCGCAGGGCCTCGAGGCTGCGAAAGGGGTGCGAGGGCGGCCCCGTCAGGCGCAGCCCGCGCAGGGTCGCGCAGCGGAAGACGTCTTCGTAGGTGTAGCGCCGCTTGGCGGGCGACTCCGCCGGTCCCACCAGCCCGTTGGCGTCGAGCAGCTTGCTGTAGACCACCGGGCGCACCCGCCAGCGCACCCGGTGTTCCTGCGCGAAGGCCTCGGCCTCCATGAGCGCCAGCCAGGAGTAAGGCGAGATCGCGTCGAAGTAGAGCGTGACGTCGTGCATGCGCTGAGTCTACGCCCGCGGGGGCGCCGCGTCGGCGGGGGGCTCGAGGTCCTTGGGGAACCAGGGAAAGAAGCTCGAGGTCCGCGCGACGTAGTCCGCGTAGCGCGGCCTGCGCTCCTGCATGCCCTGCTCGAGCAGGGGCACCCCCGAGACCTTGAGCAGGAGCACGCTCATGACGACGGGCCCCACCGCGGTCCACGCGGGGGCGCCGCGCCCGAGGGCCAGGGCGTAGAGCCCCCACCAGGTGAGGAAGTCGCCGAAGTAGTTCGGGTGGCGCGAGTAGCGCCACACCCCGGTGTCGAGCACCTGACCGGCGCTCGCCGGGTCGGCCTTGAAGCGCGCGAGCTGCAGGTCGGCGGTCGTCTCCCAGGCGACGCCCAGCAGCGCGCCGGCGAGGCCGAGCGCGTCGAGCCAGCCGAGGGCGGGCGGGGCTTCGCTCGCCGCGAGCTGCACGGGGAGCGACACGACCCACATGAGCGCGCCCTGCAGGCCGAACACCACGCCGAGGCTCGTGAGCCAGAACGCGGGCCAGTGTTTGCGGATCGCGACGTAGCGCGCGTCTTCGGGCTCGCCCCAGTTGCGCCAGGCGAGGTAGGCCCCGAGCCGCAGCCCCCACAGCGAGACCGCGGCCGGCAGGAGCAGCGCCTCCAGGGTGAGCGGGCGTCCGCTCACGCCCCAGGCGACCCAGCCCACGAGCACGAACCCGGGCCCCCAGAAGGCGTCGACGATGCTCACGTCGCGCTTGAGCGCGCTCGCGACCCACAGCGGGAGCATGAGCGCCCCGATCGCCGCCGCGCTCGCCGCGAACACCCCCATGCCGTCTCCCCCCTCGTTTGCTCTGCGCCAGCGGTTAGCCTACGCGCACTTGCAAGGAGTGGACGATGAATACCCTCGAAGCGATCCGCGCCCGCCGCGCGATCAAGCACTACGACGCCGAGCACGAGATCACCCCCGCCGAAGAGCGCGAGCTGTTCCAAATGGCCATGCTCTCGCCGACGGCGTTCAACATTCAGCACTGGCGCTTCGTCGTGGTCAAAGACCCCGAGCTGCGCAAGCAGATCCGGGCCGTCGCCTGGGACCAGGCCCAGGTCACCGACGCCTCGCTGCTCGTGGTCCTCTGCGCCAACCTCAAGGCCTGGACGACCCCCGACCGCTACTGGTCGGGCGCGCCGCAGCCCGTGCGCGAGTTCCTCGTGCCCGCGATCCGCACCTACTACGAGGGCAAGCCCCAGGTCGAGCGCGACGAGGTCATGCGCTCCTGCGGGATCGCCGCGCAGACGCTCATGCTCGCCGCCAAGGCCATGGGCTACGACTCGTGCCCCATGGACGGCTTCGACTTCGAGGCCGTGGGCAAGCTGATCAAGCTCCCCGCCGACCACGCGATCGCCATGTTCGTGGCGATCGGGAAGGGCACCAAGGACGCCTGGCCGCGCCAGGGTCAGATCCCCTACGGCGAGGCCGTGATCACCGACCGCTTCGCGTGATCTCGAGGGGGCCTCTCCGAGGCCCCCTCGCCCTCGGAGCGAAGCTCCTCGGGCTCACCCCCAACGGGCCGCGGGCGCGCGCTTCCTCAGCCGGGGGCGATCGCTGCGGAGCTCCCCTCCGAGGCGATCACCGACCGCTTGGCGTGATCTCGAGGGGGCCTCTCCGAGGCCCCCTCGCCCTCGGAGCGAAGCTCCTCGGGCTCACCCCCAACGGGCCGCGGGCGCGCGCTTCCTCAGCCGGGGGCGACCGCAGCGGAGCTCCCCTCCGAGGCGATCACCGACCGCTTCGCGTGATCTGGGTCCTCGCTGGCGTCGAGCCAGGCGAGGGCGCGTTCGCGGTTGAGTGAGATCGCGACCCCGGCGGCCAGGCCGCAGAAGGCCGCGGCCAGGCCGAGGGCCCCCCAGGCGGCGGCGCTGGTCGGGGCGTGCTCGCTGGCGAGCTCGACCGGGAGCAGGAGCACGGGGAACGCGAAGGCGGGGAGGCGCGTGAGCGCCGCCGCCGCGGCGAGGATCGCGATCAGGGCGCCGGTCCAGGCGAGGGCGCCCGGCGCGTCGCAGAGCACGGCCACGCCGGAGGGGATCACGCACAAGAGGATCCCGCTCGCGCGCACGAAGGCGCCCTGGGGCCCGCGCCCGAAGTCGCGCAGGGCCCAGGCCAGCACGCCGAGGCCGAGCACGTTCCAGCCGAGGGCCACGTCGAGGGCGGTGCCGCCGAGCAGCTCGAGCCGCGCCGCGAGCAGCGCGGCGAGGAGCAGCGGCCCCGCGAGGCGCCCGGCGGCGACCCCGCGCCAGCCCCCGAGCGCGACCAGGCCCAGGAGCAGCGCGGGCTCGATCGCGCGGGTGCCGACGGCCTGGAAGGAGCCGGGGAGCGTGGTGCCCGCGCTGCCCAGGTAGATCGCCGCCAGGGCGCCGGCGAGGTATCTGAGCTCCCGGGTGCGGGCGAAGAGTCCGGCGTGCACGGCCAGCGCGCAGGCGAGGCCTGCGGTCCAGCCGAGGGCGCCTCGGTCTGCGCCGACGGGCAGGCCGCAGGCGAAGGCCCCGACCCAGGGCAGCACGACCCGCGCGGGGGCGGCCCATGCGCCCAGCGGCGCGAGCCGCGGGAGCGCGTAGCCGAGGGCGATCACCCCCAGGCCCAGGGTCTGGAGCAGGGGGCCGTCGTAGGCGTAGACCGTGGAGCAGGCGTGGACCGCGGTCGCGATCAGCGCCAGCGGCGCCAGGCGTCGCATGACCCAGGCGCTGCCCTCGCCCCCGGCCAGCGCGCCGAACACGGCGACGAGGGCGGCGATCACCGCCCCCAGCACCGGGGCGACCCAGAGCACGTTGCCCTCCTGGGCGAGCGCGCCGCCGATCAGGGGGGTGCAGGTCGCGGCGGCGGGGCCGAGCACGAGCGCGGCGCGCTCGAGGAGCGAGAAGCGCACGCCGACCAGGTGGATCGCCAGCTGGACCTTGAGCAGCGCGCAGACGACCAGCGCCGCGCCGAAGCCGAGGGCCGCGCGCTGGCCGAACTCGTTGAGCAAGCTCACCCCGAGGCTCGAGGTGGTGAAGGTCACGTCGAGCAAGAACGGCGCCGAGACGAGCACGAGGAAGCGCACGTCGCGCGTCTGCGGCGCGAAGGGATCGGCTCCGCGCGCGCGCCGGCGCAGCAGCCAGGCGGCCCCGAGCAGCGCCAGCTCGTAGAGCTGGATCACGCCGAAGAGCTGCGCCGTCGGGAGCAGGTCGCGCCCGCCGTCGGCGCCGGGCGGGTTGATCAGGAACGCCCCGGCCAGCGCGAGCAGCGCGCTGAACACGAACATGGGGTTGTAGACCACGAAGTTGCGCAGCACGAACCGCAGCCAGGGGGCGCGGGGCTGAGCCTCAGAGAACACGACGCGCATGGATCACCTCGCGCGCAGCGCTCGCAAACCCGGGGCCAACCACGCGCGCTCGCCTCGGCGTGCCGCTTGCTCAGCCTCGCGCGGAGGTGACCCATGGATTGCTGGATCGAGCTCGTCGGGCTCGCGTCGGTGTCGATCGGCGTGCTGCTCGAGGCGGGCTATCGAGCGCGGCAGGGCGACGTGCGCGAGGCGCGCGCGCGCCCCGCGAGTCAGGCCAAGCGCTGTCCTTACTGCCACGAAGACCTGGCGTCGGCGGAGGCGCCGAGCCTCGTGTGCTGCGCGCGCTGCGCGACCCCGCACCACGCCGCCTGCTGGGAGGACGCGCCGCGCTGCTCGGTCTACGGCTGCGGGAGCGACGCGCAGACCGACGGACCGACCGCGACTCCCGCGAGGGAGGTTCCCGCGGAGGGAGCCCCGGCCCCAGCCGGGTAAACCACGACCCACCCCGAGCGCGCGGGGAGGGGGCCCGGGGCGACGGCCGTGTCATCCCCGACCCCGGCGCACCCGTCCTCAGGCCCAAGTGGTTTCGGGCAAGTGGCTTACGCAGGAACTTCGCCACCGGCGCGTCGACCCCATGTGACCAAGAAATGACGCACCAAAATGAGTTGTGACGGGCTTCCCTCTAGCCGGCCAGTAACCATGAGAGGGTCTCGAGTTCCTCACAAGGAAGGGTCGTCCCATGCCTGCTGCCTCCCCTGTCGTGAAACCCAAGTACCCCAAGCACGGGGAGTTGAGACCGGCGTTGGTCGAGCGTGTCGACCGCTACTTCGCCGAGACCGGCAAGTCGCGCTCGGGCGGGTTCCGGCTGTTCGCCAAAGCCGTGGTCATGCTGACCTGGTTCTGGGGGAGCTACGCGGCCATGGTCCTCGCGCCGAACCTCGCCTGGGCGAGCCTCGCGGCGATCTCGGTGGGTCTGGCCCTGGCCGGGATCGGCTTCTCGGTCATGCACGACGGCGGGCACGGCGCGTCCTCGCGCCACACCTGGATCAACCGGGTCGCCGCCCGCGGGCTGGACATGATCGGCGGCAGCTCGCTGCTGTGGCACTTCAAGCACAACATCATTCACCACCAGTTCCCCAACGTCGAAGGGATCGACGACGACATCGCCGCCGAGCCCTGGCTGCGCATGGGGAACCATACGGAGCACCGCTGGTTCCACCGCGGGCAGCACCTCTACTTCCCGCTGGCCTACTCCTTCCTCTCGGGGAAGTGGCTCGTCTTCGACGACTTCCGCTCCATGCTCTCTGGGCGCATGGGCCAGCTCGAGGCGCCGAAAATGTCGAAGCTGCAGGCCGCCGAGATCCTCGCCTGGAAGACCCTGACCTTCGGCTGGGCCTTCGTGCTCCCCACGGTGCTGCACAGCTGGGTGTTCGCGCTGGTGACCTTCGCGATCTGGTCGGCGGTCAGCGGCTTCGTCATGGCGATCGTGTTCCAGCTCGCCCACTGCGTCGAGGAGGCGGACTTCACCGCCGCCCCCGCCAAGGGTGAGCGCCTGCCCCAGACCTGGGCCCGCCGCCAGCTCGACACCACGATCGACTTCGCGCCGAACAACCCCTTCCTCACCTGGTACCTCGGCGGGCTCAACTTCCAGATCGAGCACCACCTGTTCCCCCTGGTGAGCCACGTGCACTACCCGGCCCTGCGCCCGCTGATCAAGGAGGTGTGCGACGCCCACGGCGCGCCGCACGTCACCCGCAGCTTCTTCGGCGCCCTCGGGAGCCACCTGCGCCACCTCTACCGCATGGGCCACCCCGAGCCGCAGCAGCCCGCGGCTCCGGCGCAGCCGGAGCCCCTGCAGAAGCTCGCCGCCTAAGCGTCGACCCGCAGCCCTTGAAGAGCCCTGGACGCCCCGCCGCCCAGGGCTCTGGCTCTGTCCACCCACGTGCCGTAGCGTGGGAGCAGGAGGCTTCCATGCCGTCGATCGTTCGTCTCGCGTCCGCCCTGTTCTTCGTCGCCGCGGTGTCGGTCGCCCAGGAAGGCTCCCGCAGTCAGGCCGTCGTGGTCGACCCCAAGGGGTCGCTCACGCTGAAGGCCTCGGAGGTCGTGGGCGAGGACGGCGTGCACCTCGTGTTCTTCAGCGACCGCGAAGACGCCAACTGGAAAATGATCCAGCCCGGCGAGACCCGGCTCATGCTCATGCTGCACATGTCCGTGGGTGCGGGGACGCATTCGGTGGGCGGCTTCGAGGTGGCCGAGCTCGAGGCGCTGTTCGACATGGGCAAGGGCGAGCCGGAGCACGCGATCACGGCCTACCTGGTGACCAACACCGGGGACGAAGCGGTCCGCTTCAAGCTCAACAAGGCCGAGCAGCGCTGCTTCGCCCACGCGGGCGCGGTCACGGTGCACGGCGAGCCGCAGTTCAAGCGCGCGCTCAGCGCAGACTTCGCCTTCGTGTTCGACGACCGCCAGGTCGCCGGCCACGTGCGCTTCAGCAAGTAGCGCCCGCGCTCAGCGCGCCAAGGGCGTCGGCGCGAAGCGGCGCAGGTGCACGTCGACGAGGAACTCGCCGATCCCGCGCCCGTAGAGGTTGAGCTTCTTCTCGTAGTCGTGGCTGGTCTCGAAGCCCTGGCCGTAGTCGTGGGCGTGCACGAAGTAGCCGCAGTGGTCCTGGGCGAGCCCGATCACGAAGGCGTGGCGGAAGCCGAGCTCCTTGGCGCCGCGCTTGAGGTCGAGCCCGATCCGGCAGCAGGGCTCGCCAGGGACCCCCATGAGCAAGGTGTCGCCGAGGGTCACCTGGGCGAACAGGCTCTTCTTCGCGCCGCCCGTGTGCTTGAGGCGCTCCTTGAACGAGCCCGGCTTGGGGAGCGCGAAGGTCGCGCTGTGGGTCTCGAGCGCGAGCTGCGCGCGGGTCTCGATCCCGGCCTGGATCCGGTCGACGTGGTCGGCGAGGCGCGCGCCGGTGGCCTCGACCTTCTCCCAGGTCGTGGCGAACTCGCCGGGGGGCCCGCTCACCGACTGATCGCCCTCGGCGCCGTTGGTGAACAGGACCGTGGCCCCCGCATAGCGCTCCTCGAGCACGCGCTGCATGGCGCCGGGGTAGGCGCCCGAGACCGCGAAGTTGTCGGCGCCGAGCTGGGTCGGGTGCGCGGTGAAGTTGACCACCAGCCCGCGCAGCGCGCCGTCGGGGGCGGTGACCTTCAGCACCCCGAGCTCGGGGTCGGTGACGTCGCCGCTGCGCCCGCGGTTGCGCGAGAGCCCGGGGACCTCCTCCGAGCCCGCGCCGAAGCGCGCAGGGGCGAGGCTCTCCCAGGCCTCGACGATCGTGGCGTGGGTCTTGTCGAGCACCTCCTCGAACAGCCCGCGGTTGAAGGGCCCGCAGGTCACGAGGAACAGCCCGTCGAGGTACCAGGCGCCCGTGGGCTTGGCGAGGCCGCCGTAGCTCGAGTGGGTGTGCGAGGCGCAGAGCAGGAGGTCTTCGCGCTGCAGGCCCACGTGCTCGGGGAAGCCGCGGCGCTCGAGGCCCTCGAGCAGGGTGCGCTGCACGCCGATCAGGTCGAAGGTCACCAGGCAGAACGCCTCGTCGCCGCTCTTGATCACCATGGCCTTCACGTAGACCGGGTCGTGCACCGTGTGCATGGGCACGAGCCCGCGGCCGCCGTAGCCGCCGAGGGACACGCGCTTCTTCTCGGTGACCAGGCTGCGCTTGGCGAAGCCGACCTCGAGGGTCTGGGCCGGGGCCGCGAGCAGAGAGAGCAGGGTGAAGGCGAGGACGAAGCAGGGACTGCGCACGGGGCACCTCCGCAGGAGGCACCAGGCTAACGCACGCGGGGATCGGCGCCTCTGCGAAACCTGCGCGTCAGCGCCTCCCCGGCTCGAGGGCGAAGCCCACACGGGCGATCGCTTCAGCGGATGCGGGCCTCGGCCACCGCGAGCTGGTCGAGGCAGAACTGCGCGTCCTCGGCGCCCTCGGGGTCGGCGAGCATGCCATCCAGCGCGGCCTTGGCCTCGGCGTAACGCGCGCCGTCGCCCCCCGCCGCCCGCTCCGCCAGGCCCAGGTAGCCCGCGCTGAGCGCGACCAGCCAGCCGTCGGCCACGCCGTCGGGCTTCCCCTCCGCGCGCGCGTGCGCCCGCGCCGCCTCGAGGGCCTCCCGCATGGACGCCACCGCGTCGCGCCCCAGGGCGAGCTCATGCATGCCCTTGGCCCACCACGCGATCGAGAACGGGAAGGGGCCCTTGCCGAGCTGCTCGCGCCAGCGCAAGCAGGCCTCGGCGGCCTCGAGCCCAGCCTCGAGGTGTCGCCGCTCCCGGGGCACGTCGTCGCCGGGCCAGCAGGGCGCGAGGTTCGCGGCGAGGTTGTAGGAGAGCACGTTGGCGAAGTCGATCCGCGCGTCGCGCTCCTTGGGGTCGGCCTCCGCCTCGGCCTGCCGCAGCCCCAGCGCGATCCCGGCGCGCGCGACCTCGATCTGCGGGTCGAGGGCCTTCCCCGCCCACTCGCGGTTGCAGAACCCGTTCACGCAGAACAGATACAGCGCGCGCTGCTGCTTGGGGGTGAAGTCACCCTCGACGAAGGCCACCACCGCGGGCGGTCCGCCCTGCTCCATGGCGGACCGCAGGGCGTCCCAGTGCTGCTTGGGGTCGAAGGCCTGGGGGTCGGGGGTGGGCTCGGTCATGGCTCGCTCGCTTTCGTGAGCTCAGGAGACCGCATGAGCTCTCGGAGCTCCAGGGACACTGGGGGACATGATTTCAGGGGGCCTCTCCGAGGCCCCCTCGCCCTCAACGGGCCGCGGGCGCTGGTTTGCCGGGAACCGACCGGAGTCGGTTTCGGTGTCGGCGTCGGATTCGGAGTCGGATTCGGACTCGGCCTCGGACTCGGAGTCGGTGTCGGAGTCGGATTCGGACTCGGATTCGGCCTCGGAGTCGGTGTGTGCAAACCGAAACATGGGTGACGTTTTATGCCGGATACATGGGTGACACTTTCATTCGCCGACAACCCCCGTGGTGATCGGCGCGAGCTGGCCAGTCAGGGTGTC
>JAGQRJ010000368.1 GCA_020425635.1 Planctomycetota bacterium
GGACAAGGCGGGGGCCGCGAGACCGCGGGCGGAGGCAAGCTCCGCCCCTACGGCTTGGAGGCTCTACGTTCGCGGAATCCGCGCTGACAGGACGTCGGCGTTCACCCAACCGTAGGGGCGAAGCTTGCCTTCGCCCGTGCCTTCCGTGTCGGCCGCGGCCGCGGCCTCGGTGTCGGTGTCGGCCTCGGCCTCGGTGTCGGTCTCGGCCTCGGCGTAGGGAAGGGCGAGGCGGGGCAGCGAGACCGCGGGCGGAGGCAAGCTCCGCCCCTACGGCTTGGAGGCTCTACGTTCTCGGAATCCGCGCTGACAGGACGTCGGCGTTCACCCAACCGTAGGGGCGAAGCTTGCCTTCGCCCGTGCCTTCGGTGTCGGCCTCGGACTCGGCGTCGGTCGCGGTCTCGGTGTCGGATTCGGCGTCGGTCGCGGCCTCGGCCTCGGCGTCGGCGTCGGCGTCGGTCTCGGCCTCAGCCTCGGCGGTCAGTCCTGCTCGTGGGTCCAGGCGGGGTTGCGCTTGCCGAGGAAGGCGGCGATCCCCTCGCGGCCCTCGTCGCTGGCGCGGCGGGCCGCGATCTGGCTCGAGGTGAAGGCGTCGACCTCCGCGACGCTGCCGCCGCGGGCGACGCGGGCGATCAGGGTCTTGCACGCGGCGACCGCTCCCGGGGCGCAGGCGAGGACGTCCTGCACCGCGGCGTCGACCGCGGCGTCGAGGGCGGCCTCGTCCTCGACGACCTGGTCGATCAAGCCGCAGGCGAGGGCTTCGCCCGCCATGATCCGCCGCCCGGTGACGAACAGCGCGCGCGCCTTGGCGGGGCCGATCCGGGCGATCGCGTGCGGCGAGATCACCGCGGGGATCAGGCCCAGGCGCGCCTCGGAGAAGCCGAACTTCGCGCGCTCGATCGAGACGGCCACGTCGCAGGCGCTGAGCAGGCCCAGGCCTCCGCCGAGCGCGGTGCCCTGGATCCGCGCGATCGTCGCCTGGGGGAGCTCGGCCAGGCGGCGGAGCATGGCCGCCAGGCGCGCCGCGTCGGCGGCGTTCTCGGCCTCGCTGAGGTCGGCCGCGGCGATCATCCACTTCAGGTCTGCGCCCGCCGAGAAGCTGCGCCCGCGCCCGCCGAGCACGATCACCCGCACCTCGGGGTCGTCTCCCAGGGACTCGAGCGCCTCGTCGAGGCCCGTGATCACCTCGGCGTTGAAGGCGTTGTGTACGTCGGGTCGGTTCAGCCACACGCGGGCCACACCTGGCGTCCGCTCGATCTCGATTGCTCCCACGCGGTCTCCTCCTCGGTGCCTAGCCGATTCTGCGGGCAAGGGTTAGCCTCGAACCAGCGCAGGGGAGGATACCGTGAACCCCAGGCTGATCGGAGTCGCCGCGACCGCGTTGCTCGCGCTCGGAGGCGGAAGCCGCCTGATCTACAACGAAGTTCGCCTGGCCAGCGCCGTGGGGATCACCCCCGCCCAGGAGCGCTACCGCCAGGACGAGGCCACCCGCGCCAGCCGCCTGGCGATCGAGCTCGCGGCGGCCCAGGGCTCGATCAGCGCCCTGGAGACCGCCGTCGCGGCGGCGGAGTCCCAGGCCCAGGGCGCGGAGCGCCGGGTGCAGACCCTCACCGCCGAGCTGGAGACCGCCCGCGCCGACTTCGGCGCCACCCTCAGCCAACGCAGCGCGCGGATCGCAGGGCTCGAGTCGGAGCTGGGTCGGGCCGAGGCCGAGCAGCGCGAGGCGGCGGAGGCGCTCGCCGCCCGGGAGCGCGAGCTGGGGGCGGCGCGCGAGACCTTGAGCAGCCTGGAGGCCGAGCGCGAGCGGCTGCGCCGGCTCACCGAGGAGCTCGACCGCCAGGCGAAGTTCCTCGCCCAGGAGCTGACCCAGCGCGAGGAGGCGCTGCAGGCGAGCGCGGAGGCGCGCGACGCGGTCCAGCAAGACCTCGCGCGCACCCGCGAGCACCTCGACGCCACCCAGACCGAGCTCGCGACCGCGCTCAAGCGCGCGGGCGACACCGAGGCCGTGCTCGCGGCGCTGCGCGACGCCGGCGTCGACGTGGCCCGGCTCAGCGGCGCCGACCCCATGCCCATGGTGCGAGGGTTCGTGGTCCGGGTCGACACGAGCTCGGTGCCCCCCGTGGTGCTCGTGCACGTGGGCGCCCGGTCTGGCCTGCGTGCGGGCGACCAGCTCTACGTCGTGCGCCGGGGCCGGCGGGTGGCGACCCTCGAGGTCGACGCCCTTCAAGAGGACATTTGCACCACACGGATCGTGGCGGGCGGGCGCGGGCTGCAGCTGGCCCCCCGCGACGAGGTGTTCTCGTGGGAGCCCGAGCGCTGAGCCGGGGGGCGTGACGCAGTGCGACGCCCGCCCTGGCTTGTTCCGTCCCCCCGCTGCACCTAACCTCTACCCAGGGAGTTCATGGTTCGCTCCAACGAGAACACCAGCAGCTCAGGCAGCCTCGCGGTCCGCAGGATCCGCCAGAGCGGGACCTACGACGTAGGGACCGCCCACAGCGCGCTGGAGCTGCTCTCCGAGAACAACCTCTACGGCTTCCTCGTCGTCTCCGACGGCCTGCGCGACGTGTGCTTCTTCTTCACCCGCGGCGGGCTGCGCGTCGTCGCCAGCGGCTACGAGCTGCCCACGATCTGCTCGCGCCTCGTCCAGCAGGGCGTGATCGACAAGGAGGAGGCGCGCAAGGTCGCGCGCATGCTCCAGGAGGAGAGCAACAAGGGGAAGGACGAGCGCGGGATCCTGCTCGAGCGCGTGCGGCTCAAGGCCAACATGGTCGACGACGCGACCCGCGAGATCCTCGTCGAGTGCTTCCTCGACTGCCTGTTCTGGCCCGAGCCGCGCTACGAGGTCGCCACCGGCTCCCTGGAGTCCGAGCTCGCCGGGCGGCGCGACCTCTCGGCGTTGACGCTGAGCCTGGGGATCACGGGCATGATCGACGAGGTCCGCTCGAAGCTGCGGACCGTCTCGGAGGTGCGGCGCACCGTCTCGTCGCTGCACGTGGCGGTCGAGGCCACCGCCGAGGGCCGCGCGGCCCTCGAGGCGCGCCAGCTCGGCGAGGGCGAGACGGGCAAGCGGCGCATGCGCTTCCTGCGCCTGGTGGGCGACGAGCCGGGGATCCGCGCGCCGGACCTCGCCGAGCGCCTGAAGATCGGCGAGCTCGAGCTGGCGCGCACCCTGCACGAGCTCTCGACCGAGGGCTTCGTCAAGATCAACCGCGTGCGCAAGTCCAAGCGCGAGGAGCTCGAGCGGATCCGCAAAATGGAGGAGGCGATCGACCACGCCCTCTCCCAGCTCCTGCGACGCTTCCGCCTGGCCTCCGACACCGCCGAGAACGGCGACACGAGCAAGGCCGCGCGCCACATGGCGCGCGCCGGCGGGATCTTGCTGCACCAGGGGCGCGACGACGAGGCCGTGAAGACCTTCGCCACCGCGCTCAAGCACAGCGAAGAAGACCTCGAGGCCCGCGAGGGCTACGTCGCGAGCTTGTTCGGGATCGGTCGCAAGGACGAGGCCGCCAAGGAGTCGGACGTCCTCGGCGAGCGCTACCTCGAGCTGGGCATGCCCTCGCGCGCCAAGGGCGTGCTCGAGCGCTCGCTGCTCCACGGCGACCGCGCGAGCGGGCTCAAGCTCCTGGTCAAGACCCACCTCAAGCTGCGCCAGCCCAAGGCCGCGGTCGAGGCCGGCGAGCGCCTGGTCAACCGCCTGCGGCGCGAGGGGCGGCGCGAGGAGGCGCAGAACGCCGCGGCGAGCCTGCTCGCCTACGCCGACCCCCAGGCCCGGCGCCGGATCCTGCGCGCCGCAGGCCTCGACAGCCGCCTCTCGCTCGTGCTCCTGGCGACCCTGGTCGGGATCGTGCTCGCGATCGTGCCGCTGCACGAGGCGTTCTCGGTGCGCGACGCCTACGCGCAGCAAGCGCGCCTCGCCAAGGTCGCGCTCGGTCAGCTCGCGCCGGCCTCGCGGGTCGACGAGCTCGAGCGGTGGCGGCAGACCTTCGCCGCGCAGGCCGAGGCCAACGCCGAGATCGACGAGGTCCGCAAGCACGCGCAGCAGGTGGCCGACCAGCTCGGCGCCTACACCCACGACCTGCGCTTGTTCGACAAGGAGCTGGGCAAGTACTTCCCCAAGTGGCAGGAGAAGGCGACCGGGCTGAGGGCCTTCCGCGAAGACCTCGAGCGCACGACCAAGGAGGTGCAGACCCCTGAGCTGCGCGGCCAGATCGTGAGCGTGCTCGAGGAGGTCAAGCAGTTCCGCGAGCGCGGCTCCGTGCAGCAAGACCAGCTGGCCGCGCTGCGCCCGGGCCCCGAGGCGGTGGAGGCGGCGCGTGAGCTGCGCGACCGCTTCGAGGGCGACCAGCGCTTGCTCAAGCGCAGCCAGGTCCGCTTTCGGGTGACCAGCGAGCCCAACGGGGCGCGCGTCACCTGGAAGGGCGTCACCTACTCCAGCCCGACCCCCAGCGAGCTGCGCCTGCCGCTCGAGGGCGAGTATCCGCTGAAGCTCGAGCTCGAGGGCTACCTCCCCGTGGCGCGCTCGCTGAGCCTCGCGGAGCTCCCCGACTCGGGCGAGCTGCGGGTCGTGCTCGAGGCCGACCCCGACGCGGTCGACGAGCCCGAAGATCCCGACGAGCCCGAGGAGCCCCGGGTCGTGATCCGCGTGCGCGACCCGGTCCCGACCCCGCCCGACGACCCGCCGAAGCAGCCCGACCCGCCCAAGCAGGCCGACCCGCCCAAGCAAGCGGACCCGCCGCCCAGCGACCCCCAGACCAGCTCGGGGGGCCACGTCGAGAACGCGACCTACGAGATCCTGGAGACCTTCGACGGCGAGCTGCCCGAGGGCGTGGACATTCGCAGCAGCCTGCGCTTCGTGGTCAAGCTCACGCTCCCGCCCACCTACCGCTGCCAGTTCACGGTCAACAACGAGGTCCGCGGGACGCGGATCTTCCTGCGCTCGATCGACGTGCGCCTGCGCACCCGGACCTCGCGGGGCTGGAAGCTGCAGCCCGTGGTCAAGGTGAGCCTCAGCGACTGCGAGCGCAAGCTCCTCCAGCAGGGCGAGCGCCAGGTCATGCAGGGCTTCGACAACGTGCACGGGATCTCGTCGCAGGGCCTGCTCGACGAGCTGCAAGAGGCCCTCGAAGACGCGGTGCTCGACTACCGCAGGAAGACCTTCCGGTGAGCGACGAACCCGAATTCGTCGACCACCGCCCCGAGAGCGGCGAGGACGAGGAGGACTCGGCCGAGGACCTCTCCGCCGCCGACGGGGGCGAGCTCCTGTTCGCCGAGTCGGCGGGCGAGGCCCTCAGCGGCACGAGCGGCACGAGCGGCGCGCGCACGCGCACGCCGCCCCCGCCGCGCTCCGCCAGCGGACGGCACGCCCGGGTCGGGAGCGGCTCCCGCGGGCGGAGCTCGGGCCGCCTCAAGCGCCGCGGTCCTCCTCCCACGGGTCGCCACGCGCGGGTCTCCTCGGGCAAGCACTCCGCGGTGCGCCCGGGCAGCCGCTCGGGGCCGCACCCCGCGAGCCGCTCGGGGCCCCGCCCTCAGGCGCGGCGCCCCGGAGGAGACTCCGGGGTCCGCCCCCCCGGGCCTCCGCCGGCGGAGCACCAGGCGGCCGCGGCGCTCATGGCGCAGGTCAAGCCGGCGCCCGAGGGCGACCCCTACGTCAACCGCGAGCTGGGCCCGTTCAAGGTCGAGGGCTTCCTCGGCATGGACCGCGGCGAGCGGCGCTACGTCGGCACGCACACCGAGAGCAAAGAGCTCGCGCTGCTGCGGGTCTACCCGCTCAAGGGCTCCTACGCCCAGGAGTTCGCCAAGCTCGCGGTGCGCGGCGAGCGCGCCTGCAGGGTGCAGCACCCGCAGCTCGCGACCGCCCTCGGGGTGGGCAAGTCGGGCGACTGCTTCTTCGTGGGCACCGCCCCGCCCGCCGGCAAGCTCTTGAGCGAGCTGCTGGCCGAGGGCGAGCCGCTCGCCCCCGACGCGCTCAAGACCCTGCTCACCGACGTCGGCGGCGCGCTCGGCGCGCTCCACCAGCGGCAGCTGGTGCACGCCAACGTGTCGCCCAAGACGATCCGCCTGCACGAGGACCGCTGGTTCCTCCACGACCCCGGGCTCTCGCGCCCGCGCGCGGAGTTCGACTTCCTCTCGGCCGGCGGCGAGGTCCTCGGCGAGCCGGGGTTCATCGCCCCCGAGACCGTGGACAGCGGCGAACAGACCTCGGCCAGCGACCTCTACGCGCTCGGCTGCGTGGCCTGGACCGCGCTCTCGCTCAAGCCGCCGTTCACCGGCGACGACCCCGTGCAGGTGCTGCTCGACCAGCTCAACGTCGACGTCCCCCCAGTCGCCGGGGTCGAGGGCAAGGCGCCGGTCCCCGACGACCTCGCGGTGCTCGTGGGCAAGCTCTGCGGCTACACCCCCGCGGTCCGCTACGGCGCCGCGCGCGAGCTGCTCAGCGACCTCAAGGGCCTCGAGCGCGGGGACGTCCCCGCCCCCTTCGCCAGCGACCTGCGCAAGGACGAGGAGGAGCCCGACGCCGAGAAGCTCGGCTCGGGGCGCGCGCTGGTGATCGTGCTCGCCGGGCTGAACGTGCTCGCCCTGGGCGCGCTGTTCCTCGTGTTCCTGCGCTACTCCAGCGTGACCTACGCCGACCCCCTCGAGTCGTTCTCCTTCCCGGACCTCACCGCCCCCGCGGCGGCGCCCGGCGACCCGGCCAAGTAGGCGCGTCGGCAGCGGGTGCCCCGGCCCTCGGGATTCCGCGCTAGAATCCGACCTCTTGGAGGCTCCATGGCTCGCCGCACCCCCTTCCTGCTGACCGTCTGCTGCCAGCTCCTCCTCGGCTGCGGCGCCCCCCAGCAGGGGACCGCGCAAGACACCCCGCCCGACCCGGCGCAGCCCAAGGAAGGGGAGCAGCCGACGAGCCGTCCGGCGCAGGCCACCGAGGAGGCCCGCGCGGAGGACGCGCGGGTCTATCGCGCGCGGATCCAGGAGAAGGGCAAGAAGCCCGACGAGACCTTCGAGCTGCGCCAGGTCGTGGTGCTCGCGCCCAAGGTCAGCCTGTTCGGCGGCGGGAGCGGCGAGCCGGTCAAGAGCCTCGAGCTGCGCAACGGCGCCGCGCGGATCCAGGTGCCGCTGCACCGCCTGAAGACCCTCCGCGTCCTGGAGGAGGTCGAGGACCAGCTCCAGGTGACGGTCAAGCTGCGCGCGTCGGCCCAGGGGGGCGAGGAGACCCTGCTCGAAGGGCGGATCAAGGCGAACCTCGAGCTGCAGGGGACCTACGGGGCCTCGGGGCTGGAGACGATCGTCAAGCTGCGCGAGGTCACCACCGCAGAGTTCAGCGTCGACCCGTAAGTCGCGCGCGGCAGGCCGCCTGGCCCGCACGGCTCACCACTCGCTCCGCTCGTGGATTCGAAGTGCGGCCAGCAGGGTCGTTCAAGACCGTGAGACCCGGCCTGCGGCCGCGTACACACGGTCGCTTGCGCCTCGCTCGCGGCGGCAGAGCCGCCGACTCGCTCCGGCGCAGCCCGCCTGCTTCGCAGGTGGCTACCCCGCAAGATCACCCCTTCGTGGTGAGCTTTGCGGGCTAGAACTGCAGCACGAGCCCGAGCTCGCCCCCAGCCGCCTGCCAGCTCGCCTGGCGCCAGCGCGCGCCGGGGCGTGGTTTCCCGCCCCAGAGGTCGTCGGCGTCTTCGAAGCGCGCCGAGCTCCCCTGGACTCCGGTCACGACCGCGACGTGCTCGCCCAGGTGCCAGAGCAGGCCGGCGCGGGTGGTGGTGTAGGTGGCGGGGAAGCGCGCGGGGGCGATCAGGGCGAACTCGTTCTCGAGGTAGATCGAGAGGAAGCTCGTCGCGCGGAACTCGAAGCGGTAGCCGAAGCTCGGGCCGAACCACTCCTCGACTCGCTCGCTGGCGTTGGGGCGGTCGCGCGCGCCGAGGTGCACGCGGAACGACCCCCAGCCGAAGCCGACCCCCAGCGCCAGGTAGAAGGTCTCGTCGTTGAGCACGAGGTAGCGCACGCTCGCGCCGGCGAGCTGCACGTCGAGGCTCGTGCTCACCCGCGACCCCCCGGGGAAGGTCTTCGCGCCGAGGGTCGCTCCGGTGGGGCGCACCGTGCGGGTGGGGCCGTCCTGGGTCTGGCGCAGCCACTGCCCCTGGACGCTGAGGAAGTCGGTGAGCCGCAGCTCGAGCCGGGCGTAGGTCGAGAGCGAGGGCGTGTTGGGCAGGCGCGTGTCCTTGCCGGGGCGCACGGTGTGTGCGTTCGACACCGGGCCGATCTTGAACTCGCTGCGGATCGGGCTGCCGAGGCCGCCCACGAGTTCGAGCCGCACCCGCGGCCCCTCGGCGTCGGTCTCGCCGCGCGCCTCGTCGAGCACGTCGAGCAGGCCGCGCCGGGGTTGCGGGGCCGGGGCGTCGGGGGCTCCGCCGGCGGGAGGGCGGGCCTCGACCTCCTGCGCGTGCGCCGCCAGGCCCCCCAGCAGGGCC
>JAGQRJ010000369.1 GCA_020425635.1 Planctomycetota bacterium
GGCGACAAGTACAACATCGCGCTCATGAACTACTGCAAGCTGCAGGAGCTGGGCGACGACGACATGGACGACATCGAGACGGCGATCGAGTTCATCGAGCTCGACGCGGTCAAGGCGCGCGGGCTGCTGTCCGCGCTGGGAAACTGAGGGGGACGCCGTGGGGATCTTCGATTGGTTTGGTGGCAAGCCCAAGGACGAGCGTGAGCAGCGGATCGCGGAGGGCAAGCGTCAGCAGCGCCTCGACGACATGGAGGAGGCCAACTTCGAGGTCGTGGTCAAGCAGTCGATCCGCGACATGAAGGCCGACCTGCGCAAGCTCGTCAACGCCTCCGCCGACGCGGTGGCCAACAACACCCGCCTCCTGCGTCAGCACGAGAAGCTCGAGCGCCAGGCGAACGAGTGGAAGAGCAAGGCCCGCACCGCGCTCCAGAGCGGACGCGAAGACCTCGCCAAGCGCGCGCTGGTCAAGTCCAACGAGTTCGGCACCGAGGCCGCGACCCTCGGGCCCCAGGTCGAGGGCGCCAACAAGACCGCCGAGGCGATCAAGGAGAAGATCCAGCGCCTCAAGGACAAGATCCGCGAGGCCGAGCGCACCTCGGCCACGCTGATCGCGCGCAAGAACGCGGCCCAGGCCCAGAAGAAGGTCGCGGCAGCGCTCTCGGACCTCGGCGAGGGCGACAACGCGTTCGCCACGCTGAAGCGGCTCGAGACCTCGGTCGAGAAGGACGAGGCCATGGCGATCGCCTTCGACTCGCTGGCCGACGGCGGCGGAGACGACAAGGAGCTCGAGAAGGAGCTCCTGCTCCTCGGCATGGGCGAGGCGAGCTCGGCGGTCGACGACGACCTCGCGGCGCTCAAGGCCGAGCTCGAGGGCTAGCGTGTCCTTCGCGCTGATCCTGCTCCTGATCGTCGCCGCGGTCGGCACCGTCGGGCTCGGGGTCGGCGTGGTCGTGGTCAAGGCGGCGAGCAACAAGCAGCTCGCCGCCGCGCCCGCGCCCAAGCAGCTCACCGCCGACGGCCTGGCCGACGCCGACGTCCTCGACGCGACGGTCAAGGACCTGCGCAAGGGGGCGCTGCTCGAGGTCACCGGCTTCGGCGACTCCTTCGAGGACGTGCAGCTCGAGGTCGAGGCCTACACCCGCTACAGCCGCGAGCGCGACGAGTGGCACGAGCTGCAGTCGTCGTACCAAGGTCGCCCCGTAGCGATCGTGTGGGACGAGGAGCGCGGCGTGCTGCGGGTGTGGGCGGTCAAGCACCTGCGCGGAACGGCCCTGGCCGACGTCGGCCTCGACCTCGAGGCCCTCGAGGGCCTGGCCAAGGGCGCGACCGTCGAGGGCGCAGGCGAGACCTGGACCCTCGACGACGCGGGCAAGGCCTACAGCCACTCCAACGGCACGGGCTTCGGCAAGGAGCACCGCTCCTGGGAGCTGCTCTCCGGCGACCAGCGCAAGATCCTGCGGATCGAGCGCTGGGGCGACGACCTGCCCACGGTCTCCCTGGGCGAGGCCATGGAGCCCGACGGCATGACGATCTACCGGGTCAAGGGTAAGTAGCCGGGCAGCGATCCACGAGACGGGCGGGGTGACCCCCGCCCGTCGCGTCGTGTACGTGCGGAGATCGCGTCAGGCGTCGAGGTCGCCGAGGTCCTTGCGCACGATCCGGTAGGCCTCGGTGAGCTTGGCCGCGACCTTGGTCGCGATCTCCTCCTTGCGGGGGTCGCCCTGGTGCCGGTCGGGGTGGAACTTGGCCATGAGCTTGCGCCACGCGGTCTTGGCCTCGGCGAGGGTCACCGGCGGGCTCAGCTCGAGGTTCGCGTAGGCCTTGGTCACCTCGTCCTGGGCCGCGGGCGCGCGGTCGGCGGGGCTGGTGAAGTCCTTGGGGTCGAAGCCGCCTTGACGCAGGATCTCGTCGGGGTCGAGGTCGTCGTCGTCCTTGTCGAAGGCGCCGAGCTTGGCGTTGAGCTTGGCCCGCAGAATGTTCTCCAGGCGCTTGAAGTAGTCGCTCACGGCGGCCCTCCTGATCTCTGGGGGGGCTACCGTGCCCCCTCGCCCTCGCAGCCGAGCTGCTCGGGCTTCTCCGAGGGGCCGCAGCCGCAGGCGCAGAGGCTCTGGGCAGACCCCTCACGCTCACACCACCATGGGGGTCGGGCGCGGTCAACCCGGCTGCCCGGGGCGGCGCTCAGCAGGGCAGGTCGAGCAGGTGCAGCTCGAACTCGTGGTCGAGCAGGGGCTGATCGCCGCCCTCGGAGAACAGGAGGACCGTGCGCCCGCAGGCGAGGACGTCGCCGTGGCGCAGGCTCTGGGGGCGGTGCCCGAGCCGCCGCCCGTTGTGCAGCAGCGGGCGGGTACCCGGCAGGCCCCGGGCCGTGACCCGCGCTCCGTGGGTGCGCAGCTCGGCCACGCCGCCGGGCTCGTCGAGGCCCTGCCAGCGCGGGGCGCCGTCGGCGCCAAAGGCGAGGGCCCGGGGGAGGTCGTCCAGGGCCAGGGCGCGCCCGTGGTGGACGCCCGAGATCACGAGCAGCTCTGGCAGGTCGGAGCCCGAGCCCAGCGGCCGGCCCCAGTCTTCCTCTTCGTAGCGCGCGCGCGGGCCGTCGTCGTCGCTCCAAGGGCCCAGCTCGAGGGGGGCTTCGTCGTCTTCCGCCTCACCCGGGAGCGGGCCCCGGGTCCAGCGCCCGGGGTCGTCCTCGGCCCGCCCGCGCACGAAGGGCACGAACACCAGCCGCTGGTCGGGCCGCCGGAAGGCGAAGAAGAAGTCGCCGCGCAGGCGCTCGGCGACCTGCACGCCGTCGACCTGGGTCAGCTTCAGCTCGCCCTCGGGGCCGAGCTCGAAGCCCAGCTCCTCGGCGGCCGCGGCCTCGGGCAGCGCGAAGGGGTACCCGCGGAGCGGATCGCCCCACACCTCGGGCAGCGGGGCGAGCACCGCCCCGCAGGGCACGAGGTCGCCGAAGTCGAGCTGCGAGAACAGGTTGGTGAGCCTCGCCGTCGCCATGGGGGCCTCCTACCCCCTGTTGACCAGGCGGAGGGGCGGTGTCTAAGCAGAAATCCGGGCCGGGGTCTCGAGGGGCCCCCTCCTGGTTGCCGCAGGGGTCCAACGAGGCGGGAACGGGTCAGTCGTCGGCGAGGTGGGTGTCGAACCACGCCCGGGCGGCGTCGCTGAGGGTCGCGAAGGTCGGACCCTCGGTGGCGTAGACGTCGACGTGGCGCGCGCCCTCGAGGGCGAGCAGGCGCTTGGGCGCCTTGGTGTGGGCGTGGAGCGAGGAGAGCTCGAAGCGCGCGATCAGGGCGTCTCGCTCGGGGTAGGCGTAGAGCGCGGCGCCGCGGATTCGGCTGGCCTGCTCTTCGGGGTTGAACTCGAGCAGATCGGCCAGCGACTCGTAGGTGATCGTGAGGTCCCAGGTGGGGAACTGGACCACGTCGGCCTCGAGCTTGGCGCAGGTCTCGGGGTCGCTCTTGAGCAGCTTGGCCACCGAGACGTAGCTGACCTCGCCCGACCGCACGAAGTCGCGGCGCGCGGCCTGGACCTTGGCCTTGAAGGCGGGGTAGGCGGGGAAGCCCGACCACACGCGCTCGAGGTGGCCGGGGCCGGCCGCGGCGACGAAGGCGGCGACCCGGGGGTCCTCGGCGGCGGCGCCGACGGCGACGCTGCAGCCGAGGCTGATCCCGAACAGGCCGAGCCCGAGGCCCGCGAGCTCGGGGCGGGTCTCGAGGTAGGTCAGGGCGTTGCGGGTGTCGCGGACCTGGGCGCTGGGGATCAGGCGTCGGCGCGGCTCGCCGCCGCTCTCGCCGAAGCCGCGGTAGTCGACGTTGAGCGTGGCGTAGCCGGCCTCGACCAGGCGCTCGGCGAAGGCGGGGAGCCACACCTCCTTGGTGAGGCTCATGCCCGCGCAGAACACGATCGCGCCGCGGGGCGTGCCGGAGGGCAGGCGCAGGATCCCCGCGCAGGGGGTGCCCTCGCTGAAGAACGTGACCGCTTCGCTGTGCATGGCGACCCCGGAGGCTAGGAGGTGGACTGCTGGTAGGCCTGGTCGATCGCCTCGAGCTCTTCCCAGCGGGCGTAGAGCGCGTCGACCTTGGCCTGGGCGGCTTCGAGCGCGGCGTAGACCGCGGTCATGCGGTCGTGGTCCATGAGCACCTCGTTGTCGACCGCCTGGGCCTGCAGCTCGGCGACCTGCGCCTCGGCGGCGGCGATCGCGTCCTCGATCCCGTCGAGCTCGCGGCGCTCGTAGTTCGAGAGTCGGCGCGTGCGCTGCTTCTGGGGCGCGGGCTTGGGCTTGGCGTCGGGCTTGGCGGGCTTGTCGGCCGGGGCGCGCAGCGAGGCGAGGGCGCGCTGCCACTGGTGGTAGTCGGCGACCAGGCGGCAGGCGCCGGTCCCGCTGACCCCCAGGACCTGAGTGCACACGCGGTCGAGCATGTAGCGATCGTGGGTCACGAGCACGAGCGCGCCGGGGAACTCGAGCAGCTGCTCCTCGAGCACCTCCCGGGTCTGGAGGTCGAGGTCGTTGGTCGGCTCGTCGAGCAGGAGCAGGTCGGCCTCCTGGCGCACGAGGTCGGCGATCAAGACCCGCGCGCGCTCACCGCCCGAGAGCACCTCGATCTTCATGTCGAGCTGCTCGGGCGGGAACCCGAAGCGCTTGGCCCAGGCCACGACGTGGGTGCTCTCCCCGCGGTAGCGCACGTTGTCGCCGTGGGTCGCCAGGGCCTGCCGCAGGGTCAGCTCGGGGTCGAGCCCGGTGCGGTGCTGGCTGAAGCTGACCAGCTTGAGCTGCTGGGCGTGGACGACCTCGCCCGCGTCGGGGGCGAGGGTGCCCTCGAGCACGCGCAGCAGCGAGGTCTTGCCGCTCCCGTTCTCGCCCACGAGCCCGAGCTTGTCGCCGGGGCCGAGCTCGAGGTCGAGGCCCGAGAACAGCGGCTTGCCGCCCAGGCTCTTGGCGATCCCCTTGGCGCTGAGCAGCTTCTTGCTCCGGCGCCCGGTGCTCGCGAACTCGATCCCGCTCAGCGAGCGCTCGGCGTTGCGCGACTTGACCGCGGAGAGCTCGTCGAGGGCCTCGTGGGCCTTGCCGATCAGGTGCCGCGACTTGGTGCGCTGCTCGCGGACGTTGCTGCGGAGGAACGCGACCTCCTGGCGCACCCGGTTCTTGAGCGAGGCCTCTTGCCGCGACTGGCTGGCGAGCAGGGCCTCGCGGCGCTCGAGGAAGCGGCTGTAGCTGCCCTCGACCTTGAGGTAGCCGTCGGGGTAGTGCTTGCCGATCTCGAGCATGTGCGTGGTGGCGTTTTCGAGGAAGTAGCGGTCGTGGGTGATCACGATCCAGGCGAAGGGCTCGGTCTTGAGCAGCTGCTCGAGCCACTGGATCCCGGTGATGTCCAGGTGGTTGGTGGGCTCGTCGAGGAGCACCACGTCGGGCTCGAGGGCGAGCACGCGCGCCAGGCTGAGGCGTTTGCGCCAGCCCCCCGAGAGCGTCCCCGCGAGCTGGGCCGGGTCGCTGAAGCCGACCTTGCCGATCACGATCTGGGCCCGGGTCAGGCGCTGGATCTCGTCGAGGGGCTCCTGGGCGAGGGCGTCGAGCACCAGCGCCTCGACGCTGCGCTCGGCGGGGAACTCCTCCTCCTGGGGGAGGTAGGCCAGGCGCGTGCCCTTGCTGACCGCGCGCTGACCCGCGTCGGGCTCTTCGATCCCGGCGAGGAGCTTGAGCAGGGTCGACTTGCCCGCGCCGTTGGCCCCGATCATGCCGACCCGCTCGCGCTCGTGGAGCGTGAAGGTCAGCCCCGAGAACAGGGGCCGGGGCCCGTAGGCCTTGGCCAGGTCGTGGACGCTCACTAACGCGCGCATGGGCCCATGGTAGCTCGGCCGCCCTCGCTCGCGGTCTAGCGCGGGCGGAAGACGAGCAGGTACTGGTAGGGCAGGTCGTGCTCGCCTGCGGGGACGAAGCCGGCCTCGGCGAGCTCGGCCGTGACCTGCTCGGCGGAGAGCTTGTGCCCGGGCGGAGGCCCCACCGGGAGCTCGCCGGGCTTGAAGTCGACGATCACCAGGCGCCCCCCCTCGCGCAGCTGCGGGATCAAGCGGCTGAAGTAGGCCTTGCGGCCGTCGATATGGTGGTAGGTGTCGCACACGAAGACCACGTCGACGGGCTCGGGGACGCAGGGGTCGTCGGCGGTGCACACCAGCGAGACCAGGTTCGGCAGGCCCTCGCGCCGCGCGCGCAGGTTGAGGTAGTTGACGAGGGTCGGCTCGAGGTCGACCCCGTAGACCACCCC